>NZ_JAEFCE010000072.1:0-24583 GCF_016406055.1 Vibrio sp. IB15 | reverse complement strand
GCTGATCAGATCGTAGCTTCTTGATTTGGTTCCATCGATTTACGCAACAAAGCCCCATCAGGGTCTAAAATGTAGAGTGAGTTCCCTTCGCTTTTGTTCTCTTTGAAAACTGTCGCGCCTGATGAAATAACACGTTCTGTAAAGGCTTCAAATTCTTCTGGTGCAATATCAAAAGCTGTGTGTGTATAGTCATTTTTCGGGCAAGGTTCATCCAGAGCAAGACAAAACCAGAGGTCGCCCGCAGAAAGATAAGCTCCTTTGTCCCATTTAGCATGAGCCGCAAACCCCAAAGTATCTCGATAGAAACGAATAGAACGTTCCAAGTCACTGACTGCAATGGTGATATGATTAAGCCCTAAGATCATTGCTTTTTTCATTAAATACTCCCACTAACTTAATGAATCGTATAAATATTTTATGACCATAATATACTCTACTTAATCTGGATTTACCCAAAGTTTTGCAAAATCGCACCAACCAATAGAGTTGATTTCGACATTTCTTACTCGAGATGGAACCGTTAGCGTTAAACTCTCTGACTTAAAGATCGCAAGAACATTATTGTTGTAGAGATCAGTTATTAGGCCATTTATTAAGGTTTCTTTTTGAGTAGGGGACTCAGTTTTACGTATGGTATTTAAAGTGTTAGCTAAATTATCATGCTGCTCCCAAGTTAGATTTTTACTCCAAAAAGGGTAAAGCTTGAAAAAAGCAAACAAGCTTGTAACTCGATCTCCCTCTAATCGAATCCCACCAATAGCCAAGTCTTGGTTAGGTACAGCACGTCCGTATGAATGCTGACGACCTATAGGCTTTTTATTTATGGATGAATTGGCACGCATTAACTTACGAGCAAAGTTGCGATTTTCATTGTTGTTCTCATAGCTGAACGATATGGGAAATGGCCATTCAAATGATGATTGGTCATTGCATTGAAACAAATTGATTAGTGAACTTTTGATGGAAGTGGTTTGGAGCTCACTATGATTAAGTAAAATGAAAAAGTAACCAATATCACTAGTTGATACTTTGTATTTGTTCTCATCACCATCAAGAAAGAAGAAATTCTCAGCGCACTTTTTGTCTTGCTCCCATTCCGGATGAATCCAAAGTTCAATCCTTTCAATTAATGCGCAGTGGCCGCTGTATTGGTCATTTCGTGCTAACCTAAGAACTCGAGTTGAGTTAACCTCAACAAGAAATGGCCCAGATCCTATGGGCAAGTAACTCATGTCTGGCTGGTAAATGCTATGTTTAGGCATAATTGCTGTTTCAGCTCTGGACAACAACAGAGGTAGGCTAGGGTCTTTGGTTTTTAATCTGATAATAATGCAATGCAACGAAGCTATTTCTATGTCGCTAATATGATCGTATAACCTTTGCCAGTACACAGATAGAGACAAGGCTTTTAAGCTTTCAACAACATCTATCGCTGTTACGGCTGATTGATCATGAAAAATTGCTGAGGATCTCAGGTGAAAAGTCCAATTCATATGGCCTTTATCACTTTCCCAGTGATGCGCAAGATCTCCTATAAGCTCTGACCCTTCATAGGTGACTAAAGTCTGAAAAACTTCATGAATTAGATGTCTTTCAGTTCGTTCTATAGATTTGTGAGGGTGTAGTGGTCCTATCTTTCTGTGAAATGGAGCGTAGATAGTTCTATCATTTTGGCTAGATGTTCGCTCCAAATATTGCTTTAATCCGACTGCAGCATCTCGTTTGTTAAAGCTCACTAATTGGTGTGCTTGTTCATATTTTGCGCTGTCTATAGCTTTATCTACTTGTGCGTAACAAGCATCGATTGGTTCTACGACGCAGTTAAGTTGCCCTCTTTTGCCTCGTCCTCTAGCTGGAGCCCAAGTCAGCCAATTCATTTCGGACATTTGTTTAAGTAGAGTTCGCGTATGCCTTTCACTGCACATAAAGGCGGTAGCGATCTGTTCAATAGTCACCTTATTAGTGCCGGGACCCATTTTTTGAAACAGGTCCTCGTATAATTCTAGTTTACGTTTATTCATTTATTTTCGCAGTATCGTTGGACTTTTCTCGTTGAGTCATTCGAGTATGACTCTCTCGTGTATCCTCCCAAAACTTGTTAGTGTCAAATATTTCATTGAGCCTTTGCACTCTTTGCGCAGGTGTCATATAGAAAATCCGAGCCAGCAATCCCCGCGTTCTCTCGTGCGGATAAGTTGATCGAATGAACTTTGCAATGTAGTCATAAGTTGTCATCTTTTTTACCTGTATGAATGAAAGCATAGACAGGCTAAATGATTTCAGGAAGACAAAACCGGAACACTTATAGAGTTTGTTCCTGTTTTACTAACTAAAGAGTCGTTGCTAATACACATAGTTCGCGAGTGCTGAGTGTAAACGGCGTGTGTTACAAGTGATAAATCTGACATATATCAATAGTAATGGTTTAGGATAACTCGAGCTTCTTAACGTTGTGCAACCATATGTGAGTAGATTGAATTACTTTTTGTGGTAGTAGTGGTTGCATTTTTTCAGGTTTAAATATGGCTTCAGCTATAAAGGTTCCTCAGCTACCACTGAGCTTGTAAAACTTCATAACGAATATCCGTTTGGCGTACTCGAATATAAATATTGAATGGAGAGGCAATTAGGTTGTCTCAGATTTATAGCCGTTTTTTGTGAATGGTCTTACGAATGAGTAAGACCATTTTTTCATTGAAGCCGCTTCGATGTGCGCGAATTTGATTTAAGGGATTTCAGACAATTCTTGCTTTAAGTCATCAATTTTACGCTGCTCTTTTTCTATCTTGCGCTGATACTTTTTAATTTTGTCCGACCTGTTGTCTTGTTTGGCTTTTTCTAAGTCGGCTTGATACTCAGCCAAATCTTTCTCATTAGATTCGATTTTTTCACGAAGGTCGTCTTTCAAACTTCCGTTGCTACAGTTTTCTTTTGCCGCTTTTAATGCCGTTGTGAGTCGGTCGACTTTGTATTGATTGTCGTATTGCTTGGCTTGTTCGATTTGATGCTCGATCTCACAGAACTTTTTCTCACAGCCAGTAAGTGAGTTGCAGGTCGTGCTTGCCATACTGCTAAAAGAAAATGCACTGAGGAGCAGTATTGGGCCTTTTAGGTGTCGATTCATGATTTACCTTCTACTGGTTCTATAGGGTTGAGCCTAGTTTCATCGTAACTTAACACCCGCACGCTTTGCTTATGGCAGAGGAGTGTTAAAGGTAAGTCTATGTGTTGAATGACTTATCTCTGTTAAAGATAGAATCAAATATGGCTAATCCACAACTTATCGAGGTCACACCAACCGAATCCATTTACTCGTGCTCCGTGTATTTTTTCAGATACCTCAAGATTGAATGCCTCTTGCTTAAGCTCAACCACTACTTCAGTCTTGTATAGCCAGCATTTGAGTTTCAAGAGCGTTTTGGCAGCTTGTTCAAAGTCTGGTTCGCACTGAATTGAGGTTAAAGCCTGTTCGATGGTTGCGAGCATTTCAACGGGTAGTGACAGATCTTCGAAAGGGAAACGGGTGAAGAAGCCTAACCAAGAAGAGAATGAGTGGTTTTCATCGATAATGCTGCATAAAGCAGCGTCTCTTATTGTTGAAAAATCCCCATACTCGACGGTGAGTTTAGTTTCACCAGGCGCTGAAGATTGCTTGAAAAAAGCTTGGCATTCCGAGGTGTCTTCGACGGTGAATGTTCGGTTGGTAGAAGACAACTTTGGATTCTGAATTTTGAAAAAAGTAGAGCCATGAGCTCGCGCATGTGCACAACTGTATTCGCCAACTTTGAGTGTCTTTTCAGGCATTTTTACGCACACCTGATTTTGAGCACACGCTTTACTCTCTGCCCACTCTGGGTAAACCCACAATTCGACTCGATTTAGGATCGGAACCTGATTCGAATACGCATCATTGCGGTTCAGTCTGAGCATCTTGTTTGAGAAGATCGCTAATGAGAATGGACCGGAACCGACCAACCTATCGACATAATTAGGCTCAAAAATCGATGCTTCGGCTCTGGCAATCAAGCGGGGCAGATGCCAATCCGTCTTGCTAAGGTTAATTGTGATGATGTTGCCTGAAGACGCAGATACTTCAGTAATATGCTGATAGCAGCGATGCCATAACTTGCTTGAAGAGAGCAAAGTCAGACAGTGTGCAATGTCTTGGGCTTCCATTGTTCGGCCGTTGTGGAATTGAACACCATTACGAATTTGGAAACGCCAGATCGTTGCATCTTCATTGGGTTGCCAATGATAAGCCAACTCGCTACATAATTTACCTTGTTGTACCGAGGTGAGACGCTGGCAAATTTGCATCACTAAGAAACGCTCGGTACGTCTCAGTACATGCTGAGGGTGAAGCGCTTCTAGTTCACGGTGGAAGGGAATATACGCGACGCTCTGTGCCGATTGATTAGCGCTATTTAGAAAGGCTTGCAGCTCTGTGCCAGCATTGCGTCCATTAAAGCTTAAGGTGCTAAAGACCTGTTCGATATTGCCTGAATCTGCTTGGCTTTGTGCGTATTGGTAGCACGCTTCCATCGGTTCAATCAGACACGTGAGTTGTGCCTTTTTATTGCGTCCTGAACTGGCTTGCCACTCAATCCAGCCTTGTGCTGTCATTGCTTTGAGTAGAGTTTGAACGTGACGCTCACTCACATGTAGAAGCGTTGCGATTTGACTGACTTGGCAGCGTGATACTCCAGGCCCAAAAGCCTGAAATATCTTTTCGTACAGTTCAAGCTTGCGCTTTAGGTTGCCCAATTCGAATTCCTAAACGTTAGGTTGAGTTAAGTGTTGGTAGCCTGCATCAGCGAGCGCTTTTTCCATGGTTTCAAGAACCTGTGCACTTATCTTTGAGCTTAGGATATCAGACTCAAGTTTTCCTTCTAATACAAGTTGCGAGAAGTGCTCGATTTGATACTCGAACCCATTACCTTGAACGGGGTGCTCGATGGTGAAGGTTTCTTGTTTGTACTCCACCGTTATATGGGCTGGGTTCCACCACTTCTCTTTAATCGTAATGGCGATATCTGGGCCCGTTAATCGCGCTGCGCGTGGCAGGTTTCTTACCGTCGAAGCCGATATGGTCGCGTTGATCTCTCCAGAGAACTGGAAGCACGAATCGGTATCTACATTCGAACCTTCATAGAGGCTCGACATTTCGACTTTAGGTAGAGAAGGCGTAATCTCAAGAGTGCGACATAAATCGTAGAAGAACCACAGACCATACACTCCAACATCAAGCGTTGCCCCACCGGCTAAATCCGGGTTGAAGATAAACAGGTTAGGGTCGTAGTCGTGCTCATTACCAAAGCTGGCTTCTATCGAGTCAAGCCTAATATTGTTGTCGATTAAAAACGATGTAAGCTCGCGATAAGCTGGGAACACGACAGTCTTCATTGCCTCTAGCAACATCACACCATTTTGCTCAGCTAGGGCTTTCATTTCTAACCAATCATCAAGGTTGGTAAAGGCAGGTTTCTCTACCAATACGTGCTTGTTATGGCTGAGAAATAGCTTGGCTAGAGGTTTGTGATAAGGGTGAACCGTGGCAATGTACACCGCTTCAACATCGGGATCTTGAGCCATGGCTTCATAAGATCCATAAGCTTTATCGCAATCAAACTTATTAGCAAACAGAGCCGCTCTTGATTGGTCACGTGCTGACACCGCGTAGAGTTCGCCAAATGAGCAGTGCTCTGTTAGCGCTGTTGCGAATCTATTCGCGATATTGCCGAGCCCTGCGATACCCCATTTAATCTTACGTTGCGTGTCACTCATCACTTACTCCAATCGTTGTTTTGTCTTAGTTTACTTAGGGGCGTCACAAACAAATAGAGAACAGATCTTTCAATCTGTTCTCTATTTTTGTTATTTCAATCGAAGAGGCGTTTTAGCTTTGTGTGGAACGCTTCCAATCCGCTAGGGCTTTAATATGTTTTGGTCCGATGCCGCAACACCCACCAATAATATTAGCGCCGAGGGCATGCCAGCGTTTTGCATAGGTTAAGTAACCTTGGCCATCTAACTCGCGCATTTCTTGAAGCATGTCATTCGCTTCATGTTCACTGCTTATCGGCGCAAAGTTATTTGCATAGACACCGATTTCTAGATCTTGGTCTAACTCATCCATTACCTGTTTGGTATCTATAATCGCTTGGTCCATCACTTCCGGTACCGAGCAGTTAAACATGATGCCTGTCGCGTTAGACTGGCAAACCAGCTTGACGGCTTCTTTTACGCTCTCACCAGAACGAATAGATGTAGAGTCGCCTTTGGTATCTTCTAAGCTAAAGGCGTAGTAACACGGTTTCGTTGATTGCTTGAGTACCCCATGAATGGATTCAAACTCTTGCACGCTGCATAGGGTTTCTACCAACCACAGATCGATATTTGGTTCTTGTGCATCGTAGAGGGTTTGAATGATAGATGCCGCTTCTTCGACTTTGAATAAGTCAGGTCGGTAGCTACCAAATGGTGGTGGAATAGAGCCTGCCACTTTGACCGCTTGAGGCGCTTGGTCAGCAACTGCTTTAGCTAATTCGCCAGACAGCGCTGCTAGCTCAAATCCTCTTTGTGCAAACAGTTCTTCACCCAAGTGAAAAGGCACACACGCATAGCTGTTGGTAATTATGATTTCAGCGCCTGCATCGATAAAGTTTTGGTGCGCTTGGCTAACAAAATCCGGAGCTTCAATCAGCGCTTGAGCGCTCCAAAGAGGCTGCGAGAAGGGTGCGCGAATTTCTTTGAGTTCTCGGCCCATGCCGCCATCAAGTATGGTGAGTGTTTTCATATTCAATACTATCTAAAACAATTGCTGAAGTTCTTCCGTCACCATATCAGACAACCTTGCTTGACTAAAGCTGTCCAAGCACGAGGTTTTTAACTAAGCCGATACTGCATAGATAGGAATAATAAAATTTTGTACCTCTGGCGCTATGTTGTATTAGATTTGGGGGATATATTATTAATCTAGGGCTAGTGATTAATTCGAACTCACAAGTTGTAGAGGAAAGTGCATTGAAGTTAACGAACAAGCTCGTGCGTTACCCGCACATTGATGTTGATCGTGCGTTTGAAAAAGAAGATGAGCTACTGCAGCAAATACAGAATGGTGAGATTGGACAAGCCTTAATGTTGTGGCAAGCCAAAACGCCGAAACTTGTTTTGCCTGCAGGTAAAAAGTGGCCAGTGACGTTGGAATCTAGAAAGCAGCTTGAGGCACAAGGTTGGCAACTCTCTTCGCGTAAAACGGGTGGTGCTCCCGTTCCCCAGTTACCGGGAGTCATTAACCTATCGCACATTTATCATTGGCCGAGCGATGAAGCGTACAATATTCAAAAAGCTTATCTGCATTTATGTGATGTTTTAACTCAATTTTTTAAAGGGTTAGGCGTTGATGTCGATGTGCACGCAACTCCAGGTTCTTATTGCGATGGTGATTACAATCTCAACATCAATAAGCAAAAAATAGTGGGAACGGCTCAGCGTGTTTTGCTGAAACGCGGGGGCGGTCAGATCGTACTTTCGCAAGCCTGTATCTTGTTAGATGCTGACTTAGAGCATATCGTTGCCCCTGTGAACTTTTACAATCAGATTTGCGCTAATCCAACCGTGGTAGAGCCACATGTTCATACGCTTTTATCTGAACATGTGACGCCCATGCCCAACGTAGATTCACTCTTTCAGCAGCTGAGCCAAGCTTTTATTAAGCATGCATAATGCTATATGTCTGCCATGTTTAATGGTGTTCGGCGGGCAATTTTTCTTGTAACAGCTGTTCGATAACTTCCACCAGTTTACGGTTTTTTGTGGGATCTAGAGCATCAATGTGAGGGTCTTTAAACAGCCCAGAGTCATTATCAAAATATTTCCCAGAAGCGTTGGCAAACTCTTCACTGAGTGCTGCACGGCAAAGGATGTCTGCGCCAATCGTCAGATCATTACCATCAACGCCATAAGCATCTTTCACTAACTTGCTGCCGAGGAAAGAGGCTGGGTTTACGGGGATAACGGCGAGACCATTAGTTGATGGGCTATTTACTAAGGCGTTCGCCAAATCAATAGACCACATCGTTAGTGCGAGTTTACTTTGCGCGTAAACAGGGCCATCCAACTCCCCTGCATTTGGGCTGATAAGTGCACTTAAATCTACGGGTGATTGAGCTGCTGAAGATAGGTTGACGATACGGCCGTTCGTATCAAAAAGAGGAAGCAGTTTTTGTGTTAGTAGATAAGGCGCAATGGTGTTAACCACGAAACGTACATCAAGGTTGTCTGAAGTGGTGATGTCCGACACCTTGTACACGCCTGCGTTGTTGATGAGAACGTCGAGTCGCTGGTGGTCAGCCATTATCTGAGTGGCGAGCGCTTCGACCTCTGAGAGTGTTGATAGGTCTGCAATATAACTTTCAATGATCGCTGTTTTAGACAGTCGAGACAGAGCTGCGACAACTTTGTTGATCTTGGCAGGGTTTCTGCCATGAATCAGAATGTGATGTCCCTGCTGAGCGAGCATTTTTGCGGTCTCTAAACCAATGCCGTCAGTTGCTCCTGTGATCAGAATTTTTTTCTGCATATCTTTCCCTTGATACCGACTCCGAAGCACTTTTATAACAAAGTTTTATTGCGCAAAGTTTCTAATACTTCACAGGATAGCGATAACAAGATCGTCCGTTATTGAGAAATCTGAAATAAATCGCTTGATGATTCATCAAACAAAAAAAGCCTCAACCCATCGAATGGGTGAGGCTTTGTCGTTAATAGCCGTCTGCCTTTTAGGCTTGGTTTGACGTTGTTGTCGTTGTCATTCCGTTAGTGCGTAATGGTTTTAGTGGGCATGTTCTGCTGAATCTTTGTATAGCTCAGCGTCCACTTCTTCACCTTTATTCGGACGTGGGACAATCTCAAATGAGGTGTCGGCTTCCGTCAGAGAAGAGAGCAGTTTGTTCAGTGATGACTTGTCACCTTTAACGCCAGCTTGACCATCTTCTAGCAGTTTGTTGAGTGTTGTCTTCTTCAATACGATATCAGACACGTCTGCTTTATTGATGATCAGCGTCGTATCGGCATCTTGCAGTTCACTCACCTGAATGTTGTTTAGGTTACCGTTAGACATTTCTACGTAGTAGAACTCTTTCACGTCAGGCAGTTGAATATTCATGGTAAATGGCGTGTTTTGCGCTTTCAACGAATCCACTTTTACTGCTAAGTAATCCAATAGGCTCTCGATTGTCATATTCGCCAATACACCTGGTGATACTGACCTTTTCATCCGTGAAGGGCGGGGTATCTCGCCGACTAATGCGGCGGTGCAACTGGCAAGTCGTGTAGAACCTGCTCTAGATGGAATTACGAGCGCGGTGAGTACGTTAAAGCAGTTCGACAATCAGCAGCATCACGTGTTTCGAGTTCTGGTTAATGAGATAGGTTTAACCAAGCTACAACCTCTTGTGGAGCAGGATGACTTTTTAGGTAATATCTCAATCGAGTTCACCATGGTGCCGAATAATGAAGAGGATTTGCTGCAAAGTCTGAGCATGCAGCAAGCGGACTTAGCTATCGATATTCACTACCCACAAGTAAATGGGTACCTAAAGCAACCTTTGATTGAAGATGAGCTAGTACTTATTGCCAGAAAAGGACATCCACGAATCAATGGCTCAGTGACAGAAGCGCAGTATTATCATGAAAAGCACATTACTTTCCGAATGCGTCGTACGCGTTTATACACCGCTGACTACTTTACTAAATCGCCGCTCAAGCAAAGAAAGGTCAGTGCGGAATGTGACTCGTTAATGACGATGTGTGTGTTGGTATCGGGCTCGGATTGTGTAGGCAGTACATCGCGTGATTTTGCTAACCAGTTTGCAGACTCTTTTCAGCTTCAAGTGCTCGAACAACCATTTGAAATCTTGCCGATGCAGCAATATATGATCTGGCATAAAAGAACCGATTTAAACTCTGCTCATCAGTGGTTGAGGGACAAGATCCAGCAGTATATGAAGAAGTCTAAAGTCGGCTGAGTTACATGTGAATCAAATAAAAACGGCCTCAAAATGAGGCCGTTTTTATATCTGGTTATTCCGCTTTTTGTTTTCGCTTTTGGCGTGCGCTTTTGAGCATCTTTGCTGGTGATAAACCGGTCACCAGCATGGTGCCTGTGATGACCAAGACAGAGCCAACCACAGTATTAATGCCAATGGCTTCACCTAAGAACAAGTTACCCCAGAGAATACCAAAAACCGGAATTAAAAAGGTGACTGAAAGGGCTGAAGGCGCACCAAGTTCATTGATGAGATTAAAGTACAGCAGATACGCTAATCCGGTACATACTGCACCTAATAAGATGACCGATGTGGTGATAGTAAGATCGGGCGCTTCTCGCATTGGCATGAAAAACACAAATGGCAATACGATTAACACCGCTGCCCACATGCTGCCGTGGGCATTGTTGAAGGCTTCAACCTTAGGTGCTGTTTTGGTGTAGTTAGACGCGATACCGTAGCTAAATGCGGCCATCACGGCAGCAAAGATTGGAATAATGGCTTCTTGGCCAATATTGAACGCATCCCATCCGACTAATACGCTAACCCCGGTAACACCAATACTTAGCCCAAGTAATACCTTGCTCTCAAGTGCAGTTTTGGTCCATATGGCTCCAATGATTGCCGCCCATATCGGTGCTGTTGAGTTCAGAATTGCGAGGGTTGAAGCATTCAGTGTTTGAGCCGCATAAGCGAAACACAAAAAAGGAAGTGCGGTGTTAAACAAACCGAGAATGAAAAAGTGTTTCGAATGAGCATTAAATGAGAGCTTTCTCTTTAGATAAAAAGAAACCAAAAGTAGGGTGATTGCCGCACACAAAACTCGCGCTTCAATTAGGACCGCAGGGCCTAAAGGATTCGCTGCAATTCTCATGAAAAGGAACGAGCCTCCCCATATAGCAGCTAGCATGATCAGTTTAAAATAGCTCACAGTTTGAATCTCGATTGTGTAAAACACCGACTATGGAGCAAAGCTATCTATTACACAAATTGATATGCCAATATTGCGCAGCGACTGGGTGAAATATCACCAAATAAATAGGAAGGTCTTTGGCGAGTAATCTGATGCTAAATATCCACATTAGGTGTTAGAAATGAAGATTGAACATATCGCGATTTGGACCAAACAACTCGAAGTACTGAAACGATTTTATGAAGATTACTTTGGTGCGACGTCTAACCAGAAATACCATAATCCAACTAAAGGCTTTTCTTCTTTCTTCTTACTTTTTATCTTTTGATACCGGTAGCCGTTTGGAACTGATGGAGATGGACTCAGTCCCGGAATCGAAAGATGACATCTATGATCAGTTCACGGGCTTTGTTCATATGGCGATTTCGTTGGGGTCAGAGCAAGCCGTCGATGAACTGACTCACCGCTTAGTCGAAGATGGTTATGAACGTTTAGACGGTCCAAGAAGAACGGGCGATGGTTATTATGGGAGCTGTGTCCTCGATCCTGATGGTAATCGCTTGGAACTTACCGTTTAATGTACGGACTTGATTGAATGACTTACGGATTTGAGGGGGAATGATGAAGCGCATTTTGGCTTTTGTTTTTAGTCTGAGTTTGGTGGGATGTGCGTCTTCGGAGCTAGCGCAGGTTGATGCACCAGAGACGACAATTGAACCATCTCAATCTATTGGCTACCTCGGTTTCAAAGATCATCAAGACTGGGCTATCAAATTCAATGATTGTACGGTTTATGATCTAACCGGAGCTCAACCATATCAATGGTTTGATCGCACTTCTGCGTCTGTAAGTTGTTATACCTTTAAACCAAGCGATGCTATTGCACCTTTGCCCGTCTATTCGAGTGCAAGTTTCGAAAGCGATCAGCTTTCCTCGATTGAGCGCTTTCAAGAGTTACAGGTGTCGGATTCTGGCTGGGGCCGTTTTCCTATTGTCTATGATAAAAACGGCACCAATTGGCTAAGGGTTAAAGAAGGTTGGATTCATCTTACGCTCGCCGACCAGACGCTCGTCCAGTTCTACCCGGGAACTCAAGATCAGGCTGTTAAATCACAACATGATCAGTATTTTGAGCACCATTGATAAACGAATGATCAATGCCCCTTGCTAAATGCGGTTTGGGGCATAAATAGCTAATCAGTTAACAGTTAGCCTGAACAATGACAGTTACTGTTTCTGCTTCGCTTTGATGATAAACGGCAGGATTGCACTGAATAAAATCACGCTCGCACCGATCAAAGCGAGTGAATTTGGCAGCTCCGCAAACAACAGATAGCCTAGAATCATTGAGTAGATCATTTGTGAGTATTCGACATTCGACACTACGTTCGCTTCTCCCCATTTATAGGCTGTCACTCCAAACCACTGCCCGATAGAAGAGATAACGCCGACCAGAGCTAATAAAGCCAGTTCAGACCATGTCGGCCATTGCTATTCGATGATCGCTGGGATTAACGCAACAGCGCCAACAAAGATGGCTTGGTAGGCCAATACAACGGTTTTCGACTCTACATTCGCCATTTTCCTCACACAGATAACCGCAATAGCAGCACCTAATGCTGCGACTAATTCTGTTCCAACATAGAACAGAGATTCACTTTCTAAGGTCGGTTGTACGACTAACATCACTCCAGTAAAGCCAACTAAGATCGTCGTCATACGAGCCCAGCCAACGTTTTCTTTCAGGAATAGACGAGAGATAACAGCCACGAATAACACTTTCAGAAACCCTAATGCGGTTGCATCGGCAAACGGAATATTACTGACGGTTAAGAAGCTGAAGTAGAGTGCGATGAATGCTCCGGTGACACGCCATACATGCATTGACACCATTTTAGGGTGGAGCATTGCATCGATGTTGCTGATTATCGATGGCATTAATAAGGTGACGAAAACCAGTTGTCGAAATAGCAAGATCTGGAAAATGTCGATGGTCTGGCTCAACTCGCGGACAATAACGCCTACTAATATGAACAGCGCATTTGAGATAAGCGCCAGTGCAATTCCTTTTGCTGGGTCGGATAATTCGTCGAAAAATGAAAGCAGCGGACGAGGCACTGCGAAGGAACGATGAATAGACATAACACACCTCTTGATGAATGGGTGCTGAGCATAAAGCCTACACTGGTAGACGGGTCAAACATGGTTTTTAAAAAAGTTCAAGGGATTAACAAGTAGAGGTGAACAAGCCTTTCATAATTTTAATTAATAAGAATGAGGTAAAACCATATAGATTATTTTTATCATGATAAACGAAATTTTATTTAATAACTTAATGGTAAAAATTAAATTTTGACAAATTTAACGAGAGTTGAAGTTTATTAGATAATAAGAGAGATGTCGGGTGTTCCCTTTTTATTTTCAGGGGTAAACGGCTAACGAATTATTCCAAATAATAAAAAACTTTCTAAAATCAATGATAATCTTAACATTAAAGGTGTTTATTGATGCGAGCCACAACAAATAAACAGTCAAGATTTTATAAAAACTAATCCTTTTTCCATTTGTGAAGTGGTGATTACCTGAATATCATTGAATTGGTGATTTCATTGTCAATATAAGTGCCTGTTTTATTGGGGAATTACTTTTCATTTGGTTTTGTGTCCTAGTCGGCTTTAGCAAGGTTTAGAAATTTTACATTGATGAAGTGATTAATTAACTTGGCGCTGTCCGTTTAATCAATTAAATGGCTTGTAAGTAATAGTTATCGGAATGGTCAATGGCGTTTGCAAATTTGATGATGTGGACATTGAATAAGGCAAAGACCTTAATATGATTTAATTATCAAAAAACTGCTATATCCAAAGATAACTGTACTTTTTATTTAATTTCTTAACGAATAATGTTGAGGGTCAATACTATGAAGTTATCGATGAAGAAGTCATTGTTATTAGCAATGTCGGCATGTGTTTTTTCCAATGTAAGTGTTGCTGCCATTAATGGTGACTATCATGTGGTCGACGATGATCTGACGGCTGATCATAATGAAAGCAATGGTGTACCAATGCCTTTTTACGCTAACGGAAGAATGCAGTCAAAACTCAGCGTTTCTGTTTCTTTTGCGGATAGCTACGGCAGACCAGCGACCGTATCTAAGAGTGACTTAGAGGGGGCGATATCATTTTACCTAAAGAATAGTGGGCAGGAGTTAGGCAAAGATAAAGATTGTAGTTACGGAAGAGGTTGTTGGGGGTACACGTTGAATCCAAATGACTACTCTCACCAAATGGGCAGCAGTTACGGTTACTCGAAGACCCTTCCTACGTCTCGTGTTTCAGCAAGTGATACTAAATTAACCGCTTGGGTTTACAGCAACGAAGTCGCTCAATACCGTGAAGTGTGTATGAAGGTTAAGTTCGATGCCGGAAGCCAGTATGACAACAATTACTACGATAGCTGTGCCTTCCCGAATGAAAGCAGTGCGTTCTACCAAAGCGTGCAGCCTAAGTCTTACAGCGCGGCTGACTTTTCTGAGCTTGGGGAAGGCGAATTGGTGTGGGAAGAAGCCAACGCCGACGGGTTCTATTTTGATAAAGCAGAGATGCGTAACTTTTATGTGACACCGAAAGATACGTCCGTTCAGCTGGTTCAGGTTGCTATGGATAACTTTGACGAGTCAGATAGCGATAAAGTGTTCCTAAACGATGAATGGCTGGGCTGCTACTCAGATTGCCCAGACGATAATCGCTCTGTGAAAGGTTATATATTTGTTCCAGGTTCAGAGCGCAAAGTCTCTGACGAGTATGTCTGGAATAGTGCTGCTGGTGAAGGCCGAACTGCTGTGTGGCGTGTTAACCAACAGCTGAGATCAGTGACTCTTAGCAAGCTGTTATATTCGAACAACGGAACGTCAAACAACGATTCGCAAAAAGAGTACCGATTTACTGTATTCGACCAATACGGTAACAAGGGACCATTGAAGCTTATTTATCCTCAAAGTGAATTTACTGGTGGTGGTCAGAAGTGGGATTACACCCGTTGGACCCTAGTTAGCCAATAACACTCGAACAAAACAGAGTTAGCTCAAGCATTTGAGCTAACTCATCTACTTTAGGGGAAATTTATGTCTAATTGGACTTCAAATGCTTTTAATTTTGATAGTTTTTGTTCGGGCGGTGTAGACCAAAGGACCAGAAGCTACTCATACCAAATCTTACTTGGCTCTCTTATTGGTAACTGGCTCAAGGGACCAAACCTCGATATCTCCATTCAATTCTCACCATACTCAGCAGATAACCTTGGTTTTGGTAAAGGCTGGAAGTTAAATCTTCCGAGATACGATATTGAAAATAAACAACTCTATCTGGCCAATGGACAATCCTATCGTGCTGAATTAAATGCCAATCTAGAAATGAGTATTCGTTACAAAAAGTTGCTCGACTTTTCGGTATCGTCTAGTGCAAATGGTTACGAAATTACTTATAAAAATGGCCGTACTGATATCTTAGATAAAGATGGTGACATCATTAAGGTAGTTCAAAGTAATGGACATGCTCTCTACTTTTCTTGGCTCAATGTGGGCGGCAAGAAGCGCTTGGACAAAGTTTGGGACGACAGAACAGATAAGCAAACGGCACTACTGTGGATTGAATATGTGAGCGCAGGTCGCGTCAATATTTTTACCAATCTTGGCAGTACCCACGAGGCCTTTTTTGGTCTTACGCTAAATAACAGTAAGTTGGTTAAGTGTGACTTACCTGAGCGCGCCGGTAGCTATAGCTTTGGTTATCTAAACATTGGTACATACACGCTAATTGAGAAAGTGGTTCATCCTTGTGGTTTAACGGAAAGTCTGCGATACAAAGCTAATGGTATTCGAATTAATTCGATGACCTATTTACCTGCGGTGACTGCTCATGATGTGCTGACTCTCAACTCTCCCATCATTACGACAACCTATGACAGTATTGGTACCGATAGTCGTAATTTTATGGGGTACGGATCGCCTGGTGGCGAGTTGAGCGAAGGGCTTGATAATTTGCTGGAGCGTGGCAGAGCGTACAGCTATCGCGTACAAAAAATTGAAAATGGCTCTATTGTCACGGCTCAAACCTACAATCAATTCCACTTGCTTGTTGAAGAAGCTCGACACGTCGATGGCAACCTGGTTCATTTGAAAAGGTTGGATTACCCCGCCATTGATAATCAAGAGTTCTCCGCTCAACCCGCTCAGTACTCATTGATTAGTAAAGAGGAGCAGGTTTGGTTCTCTGGATCGGACAGCCAAGCTCAAAATAGATTCTGGGACTATGACGAATACGGCAACATGCTTAGGTTTGTCGACGAGAATAGTATTACAGAACACTATGAATACTATGCTAAAAATGGAGAGGCGGGCTGTCCTGCATCACCAACGGGCATGGTTAATTTCGTTAAATCTCGCACGTTAGACAATGGCTCTGAACAAAGAGTGATTGCTTACCAGTATGCTTCTCTAGAGGGGTTAAATGGTCAGCGAGACGTAGTGCTTAGACTAGAAGAGGATACACAACGTTACCAAACTCATTACGCCTATCAAACTGATACTAGTGACACCTATTCATTTAGCCGACTGGCTTCGGTACAAAATGACATTCTTCACCCTAACGGTGTCTATTCTGCTACTTCACGTTATCAGTATGCATTGGATAATGATGTTCTTGAAGAACACGAAGAACTGACTTGCCATGATAATACGAAAACCAATCTTGTTGTTGGTCACTACCTTGATATTGGTGAGTTAGCGCGACACGTCGACTCTGACGGTGTCAGCTGTTCATTTGCTTATGACAAGCTTCGAAGAACCACCGAAGAGCGAATTGAAGGAAGTGCGTCCCGTTCGTACCAATATATTGTTGATACTGGTTTGAGCCGACAAACTCTGCTGTTAACTGATTGCAAAGGTAACTTGTGTGAGCAGAGCTGGGATGGTCAAGGGCGAGAATTAGAAGCCAAGGTTGGCAACTCCGTCGTATGGACAAAAATGTACGATGCGTTTGGCAGGCTGCAAAGCAAGAGTACCTATGATGTGCTGCCCGATCGAAACTCCAGATCGGCGCCTGTAGTGTTAACTGAGAGTTATGAATACGATGATTGGGGGCAGGTTAAATCTACGTTGCTTGCTAACGGAAAGCGTCGCGTTGAATTTAACAACCTTGCATCGCGTAAGAAAACTCAGGGCATTGAAGGCTTAACCATGACGGTGAGCTCTCTGAACACTTGGGGTCTTGAAGACAAAAAAGAGCAGGGGATTCATAGCTGGGATTATGAGTATGATTCGTGGGGGAGGCTGATCAAAGAAACCAACCCGCTTGCTCAATCTAAGCACTACCATTACGACCGATTTGATCGCGTGATTCGCATGACTCAAGCGAACGGTGTCGATCACAACATCACCTACGCTGAGCATACCGATCAGTCACAGGTTGTAGACCTGAAGATTGGTGGGACAACGGTGGGACAACGTGACATTGATGGCTTAGGGCGTCAGCGATCACTACGACGCGGTGCGAGTACTCAAGCGGCGCTGAGTTGGTCCTACTCAGACAGCAGTAATATTCCTGAAACTGAAACTAGCTTGTCAGCGCCAGTACGTAAGTTTACTCGCGATAGTCAATTGGGTGTGTTGAGTGCCAAGTCGTCTGATGGGCAGGTTGCTAACTATAGTCATGACCCAATATCCGGCTTGCAAACCGGGAGTCAAGATAGTGAAGGCAATCAAAGCACCATTACCTATTCGTCGAAGGGGTTGCCTGAAGTTGAGGTAAATGATGGACAGATTCGTTATTACAGTTATTCAGATGGCGGGGTTATCGCTGCCGTTGATAGCGACACGGATACTCGACAGTACGGCTATGATGAGCTCGGGCGTTTGGTGAAGCTGAGCTGCAATTCGACAACGGTATATTACGATTATGATGAGTTTGATCGGGTGATCGTCGAGACTTTAGTGTCTGGTAATCAAACCCAAATTACGGAGCTTGATTGGGATGAGTACAGCCGTGAAGTGAATCGAGCTGTTGCCTTGAACAACCATTATATCTTTGAGCAATCACAAGAATACAACGCGCTAGGTATGCTCGAATCTCGTACCAAAGAGTGTGCGACATTAGGCAACCTGACAGAAAGCTATACCTATGATGAGCTTGCTCAGCTTACTAAGGTTGAATTCTTTGGGGCGGGACCTTTGAGTGATTGGGGACAGCCAATGACTTCAATTGAGTGGAGCTACGACGAGTTGGGTAACATGTTGACTCAGCGTACATTGACGGCTGAATCTGAAGATTTCGCTCGTTATTTTTATGAGTCGGATGATCCTTGTCGGTTGACCAGTATTACTCACTCTCATCCACAACTGGATAGCCGAGTATCAATCGAGTACGACTTGAATGGCAACATGACTCAAGATGCGGATGGTCGCGTGCTCGAGTATGACAACTTCGACCGCCTACAACGCGTGTTTGCCGACAATACTGAATGGATTTACCACTATGACAGTAATGACCGACTTTCGGCTCAGCAGTCGCCATCTGAATCTCGCCAATTTAGCTATCTATGGGGTGACCTCTCAGCAATAGAGGAAAATGGCACACTGACTCAGTATATCTATCACGAAGGGGTCCCAATATGGTCAGAGTCAGGTTCGGATACAAACCTGTTAGCGACCGATCAAAATGGGTCTGTCGTTGCCTCTAATACTTCAGGAAAAACGGGCTCAACGTACCGTTACTCTCCATATGGACAACGCGAGCAAGCGGGGAATGCAAATGAAGAATAAAGACTCGGTATTTATTACCCCACTTAATCGCCGTCAGTTTCTGATTAAAATTGGTCAAACAGCGGCAGTGGCTGGTGGCATATCCTTGCTACCGACTTCAGTTCGTTTGGCGATGGCGCAGTCGATGACAATCTCTCATTCAGACATTGGTTTCAATGGTGAGTGGCTAGACCCCGTGTTGCAAGGTTATCACTTAGGACAAGGCTATCGTGTTTACCAACCTAAGTTGATGCGTTTCAATGCCCCTGACAGTTTGGCGCCTTTTAATGAGGGTGTTCATAATGCTTATGTGTATTGTCACAATGATCCTATTAATTTCACTGACCCAAGTGGGCACCTGAATATCAGCAAGATCTTGTTTGGTGCTTTTGGTGTACTTGCTGGGATAGTTGGTATTGCATTGGCGGCACCTACTGGTGGTTCAAGCTTGGTGTTGGCGGCTGGTATCATCGGTGGTATTGCTGGGATGACCAGTGGCGCATTGCAAATCGCATCAGGTGTTATCGATGATGGGGACATTTCTCGTAAACTTGATATAGCGACGATTCCTTTCGATATTATTGGTGTGGTAAGTGGCGGGTATTCGGCCTATAAGTCGGTTCAGAATCTGCGTTGGGTAAGAGCTGGCGGTGCTCTAGAAGATGTGACACAGCCAGGCCTTGGTTCTCGCTTAATGAATAAAATCAGGCCTTCGAGTGAGTACAATGTGGCATGGGCCAGTAAAACGAACCCGGCCATGCGCATAGGAAGTTCTGAGGGACGGGTGATTGCAACCAGAATGACTCAGGGCGGCAAGACGATGACGTACACGCCTCCTCCGATTCATGGTGGCTACACAAAGATCCTCCTTGGGCAGGTAAAGGTTGGTGCACGAGGTTATACCATCTATCAAGGTATAATGACGGCGCGCTCGATCGGTAGTTTGGGCTGGTCTACGGTCAAAACAATACCTGGGCGTTTGGATCAGGAGAAGTCCTCAGCGGATAATATGGTAACTGAAGGCAGAAGTGCTAGCCCTGCTGCTAAGAAGACCCAAATGTACGCACTTGAAGAGACCAGACAGCGCATAAAATATGGTAATGAAGTTCAGCAAATGATCCGTCAATTGCCATTGTCTTAGCCTGCTCTATTTTTCTTGAACACTGTAAAGCCAGCTCAACCTTAGTTGAGCTGGTTTTTTTGTATTTAATATTGGCGTTTTTGAACGTTATCTGTAAACCATGACCGCTTCCCTTAAATTCACTTTGTGATCAAAAAAGATCAAAAATAGTTGTTGAAACCGGTTTCAATGTGTATCTTTATTGCATCTTGAAATCGGTTTCAGAGTTTCAGCTTTTAAGTTTGTTACCTTAAACCTATCTATTTTCTAGCGAATAACTTGTAGTGAGTGATGGTATGAATAACGAATTTCCAAACAATTTTTTATGGGGTGGCGCGGTTGCGGCGCATCAGCTAGAAGGCGGCTGGGATGCGAATGGTAAAGGTGTTAGCGTTGTCGATGTATTAACAGCAGGCGCTCATGGTGTTCAGCGTCGAATCACCGATGGTGTGATCGACGGTGAAAACTACCCAAACCAAGTGGCGGTTGATTTCTACCATCGTTACAAAGAAGACATTCAGTTATTTGCTGAGATGGGCTTTAAGTGTTTCCGCACCAGTATCGCGTGGACGCGTATTTTCCCGAATGGCGATGAAGCCGAACCTTGTGAAGCGGGATTAAAATTTTACGATGACCTGTTTGATGAGCTTCTCAAATACGATATTCAGCCAGTTGTGACGCTGAGCCACTTTGAAATGCCTTACCATCTAGCCAAAGAATACGGCGGCTGGATTAACCGTAAAGTGATCGACTTCTTCGTTAAGTATTCAACTACGGTGATGGAGCGTTACCAGCACAAAGTGAAATACTGGATGACCTTTAACGAGATCAACAACCAAATGAATACCTCGGCAGATATCTTCGGTTGGTTGTGCTCTGGCGTGAAGTTCCCACAGTGCGAAAAGCCACAAGAAGCCATGTATCAAGCAGTTCACCATCAGTTTGTTGCGAGCGCATTGGTGGTGAAGAAAGGTCATGAGATCAACCCAGATCTTCAGATCGGTGCAATGTGTGCGATGGTGCCCTTCTACCCTCGTTCTTCAAAGCCAGAAGACATCATGGTGGCGCAGCAAGCGATGCGTGATCGTTATTTCTTCTCTGATGTCATGGTTCGTGGTCACTACCCAAGCTATGCCAAGCGTGATTGGGCTATCAAAGGCTTTAATATCGAAATGCAGCCTGAAGATGAGCAGATCCTAAAAGAGGGTAAAGCCGATTACTTAGGCTTTAGTTACTACATGTCGAATACCTTGGATTCTTCTTCGCATCAGTCGACTGAAGAAGCAATGGACGGTGGACATGAAAATTCGGTCGAGAACCCGTTCATCAAGTCGAGCGATTGGGGCTGGCCGATTGACCCAACAGGCTTGCGTTACTGCTTAGCATCTCTTTATGAGCGCTATGAAGTGCCACTGTTCATCGTTGAGAATGGTTTTGGTGCGGTTGATACCATCGAAGAAGATGGCAGCATTAATGATGACTATCGTATCGCTTACCTTGGCGATCACATCAAAGAGATGAAAAAAGCCGTTTCGATTGATGGCGTTGACTTGATGGGTTACACCCCTTGGGGCTGTATCGATTTGGTGTCGTTCACCACAGGTGAGATGAAAAAGCGCTACGGATTCATTTACGTAGACAAACACAACGATCAGTCAGGGACACTAGAGCGTAAGCGCAAGAAGTCTTTTGAGTGGTATAAAGGCGTGATTGCATCTAACGGTGCCACTATTTAGAATGCCTGCAATTAAACGGCAGCGAGCGTTGCCGTTTCACTAAGCAATACAATTAGCTGGCTTAGGTCGGCTAGTTTTCTATAGAAGGGTAAGTGAATGGTCACCATGCTTGATGTTGCGAACCGCGCTGGCGTCTCTAAATCGACGGTCTCTCGCGTGCTGAACGGCAAGAACATCGTAAGGCCTGACGTTGCCAAGAAGGTCTTTGATGCGATTCAGGAGACAGGCTATCGACCAAACTTGTTGGCTCAACAATTGGCGACTAAGAAGACTAATTTTATCGGTTTTGTTATTACCAACGAGCTTTTCAACGGCCCTTACTTTTCGTCTTTGATGTATTACGCCGCTTCTTACAGTGAAAAATCCAATCATCAGTTGGTGATTACCGATGGTAAACACAGTGCTGAAGACGAGCGCAAAGCCATTAATTTTCTACTCGATATGAAATGCGCCGGGATCATCATTTATCCGCAATGCTTGAGTGAATCTAAAATCGCGCAGAGCATTGAGAGCACTGACACTCCCATTCTTGTGCTCAACCGTGAAATGCCTTCGAAGCCTGAGCATGCGATCACTACCGATCATTATCGAAGTGCTTGTTTGATGGTTGAACACATCATAGAGCAGGGACATACAGAGATTGCGGTTATCCGTGGTAAAGCTGGCTCGTCGACCGATGAACAGCGTTATCAAGCTTATCAAGATGTGCTCACTAAGCATGGTATTGAGCTAAACCAATCTAACGTTGCTCAAGGCAACTGGACCATGGAGAGTGGTTACCGTGCCGCTCAATCTTTAGTGGAACGTAAAGCAAGCTTCACTGCGATCCTGTCTGAAAACGATGACATGGCGATTGGTGCAATTAAGGCGTTAACTGAGCTGGGGTATTCATTACCTCAAGATATCTCTATCGTTGGCTTTGATAACAGTAAAGTAGGCGAGTTCCTCACACCAAGCTTAACCTCTGTGAGCGTTCCATTAGAGCAAATGACCCAAAAGGCGATTCTACAAATCGTTGGAGATTCGGAACACGCAGATGCCATCGACACTACGGGTAGTCTTGTCATTCGAGATTCAGTTGCACAGCGTACCTAAACGATATGACACATCAATTTCAATTGGCCTTTGCTTAATAGCAAAGGCTTTTTTATTGGTTTCATCTATGTGTTGCGTTTGTTGAGCATGAATTTTAATGGGTCGTTCACTACAAATCGTGACAGGAAGCGCATCTCCGTAAGCATCTTAAAACCGCTCTTATTGTGAGAGGGAAAGATATGCGGTATTGCCTTTTTTGGTCATTGTATTGACCATTACTGGGTCAGTCGTGTGGAAATAGGTAAATAACGTGAAAACAGAAAAACAGAAGATGTTGGCTGGAGAGCCTTACTTAGCATGGGATGAAGAGTTGTACGCTGAGCGAATCGAGTGTCGTAAGGTTCTGCAAAAGCTTAACAACATTATTCCAGATACCGATGAATGGCGCACGGCGATTGATAAGCTGCTCCCTGATTCTGAAGGTGTACTTTAAGGACACCTATCAAAAGGATCGTTTTAAGTGTTCATAAACTCCTGTTGATATTTAATGGTCATGACCATTATAGTTAGTGTAACTAAGTGAACATATTAAGGCGTTAACTCATGCTAATTGGCTATGCCCGTGTCAGCTCGAGCGATCAGTCGCTCGACATTCAGGTTGAACAGCTCAAACAGGTTGGCTGTGAAAAAATCTTTCAAGAGAATGCGAGTGGCAAAAGTGCCGAGCGTGACCAGCTGAACGCTTTAATCGATTTCTCTCGGGAGGGGGACACCATCCATGTGATGAAAGTGGACCGTTTAGCTCGTAACACCATCGATGCCCTACAAATTGCTGATGCGCTGGCAAAGAAAGGCGCGGGCTTAATTTTTCACGATCTGGGCAATGTCGACATTAATAGCGATGTCGGTCGAGTCATTTACACCACGATATCGGCGTTCGCAGAGATGGAGAGAAAACGCATCTTACAGCGCTGTAACGAGGGCAGGGAGCGAGCACGAGAAGAGGGAAGGCACCTCGGACGATTTCCTAATAAGCAGCTTCATGAGCGTATTCAGGAGCTTGCAGGGCAGGGGATGAACAAGCACGCGATCAGTAAAGAGTTAGGGTGTAGCAGAACTACTGTATATAAGGTGTTGACGAGTCAAAAGGAAATAGGAAATGAAGCTTGATTGGGAGCTATCTCAAAGCAGTATCGTAAAGTGGAAGATGTTTTATGAACAAAATAAAAATAGCAGCTTTGTTCAGAATAGATATAGAAGGAATGTTGCTCGAACTGAAGCACTCGATCTGGACGAAAATGCAATTTGGAACGCATTTATAATGTGCCAGTTGACGACAGCACAGCGATCGGGACCTACATCTAGGGTGTCTAAATTTTTAAAAGGCAGTAGCCCAATGCTTGATTATGGGACCTGCACTAATGCTATAGATCCGGAAAAGTTCTTCTATGATGAGCTAACAAATGCAGGAGTTCGACGTACCAATATTATATCAGAGAACCTAGCAGATACTCTGTATTGGTTTAATCAGCAGCATATGGAGGAGGTTAAAGCTCTCGTTGAGCAGACTTATTCACAAGGTACACGAGAGTCCGAAATTGAGTTAGCTGAAGCTTTATCTGAGTATAAAGGTATAGGCTTAAAGCAGTCTCGAAATTTAGGCCAGTATCTTGGTGTAACTAAATATGAAATTCCAATTGATAGCCGGGTAATTAAAAAACTAGATGAGTTCGGGTGTGGTTTTAGCCCATCAGCCCATGCCTTGACCTGTCCGCAAGTCTACCGAGTGGTTCACAATTTGATTGATCAGATTAGTGCAGAATTGGGTATTGTGCCATGTATTCTTGATGCTTGTATTTTCTCTAGTTTTGACACCTAACTCTAGGTGGCCTTGCTAACCACTTCAGCCCTGTCTGGCCACAACCTACCCGTTGT
>NZ_JAEFCE010000071.1:0-25142 GCF_016406055.1 Vibrio sp. IB15 | reverse complement strand
ACGGTGAGTCACATATGGTGTCGTTGACCTTCAAGCTGATTTGATCAACAACGCCCTAATTAGTCGGAATAGTGAAGAAGGATAACATGAAACACAAAAAGCCCCCCCTTAAGCTATCTGAGGGCCAGCATTATTACGCATAAACCGGTGGAAATCCCTATTCTAGATATAGAAAGGGATTTCTTCAACTATGATTCAAGCTAGATAGTAAGAACCGTAAACACAGTGTGTTAATTTTTATAAACTACTCACTTGGAGGACAAGTTATGACTTTGACCTGATTCTTATACTGAAATACCAATAAACAATCTTCGTAGTTAATAATTTCTATTTTTTTAAAAATCATATTATTAGAAGTTAACTTAAAGGAAGTTTTGTTTTGTTCAACTTCAAAGTAAGTGACTTTTTCGCCTCTATCAACATACCAACTATCAATAATAATCTTTGAGTTAAACAATAGGTTGATTAGCGACATGTCACTATAGCTCTCTTCTATACCGACTTCCTGTTCATTTTCGTTACTTATATTTTGAGGAGTTTCAGTTTTTAATTCTTTGTCAGAAGTTACAGGTATGTCTTTTTTTTCTTCTAAATTTACATGGGCTTTAGAGTGACTAATATAAGACTTTAATTTAAAGTCTCGTTCTGTAGAAAAATTATAAATTAAAAATACGAGCGTAATAGCAGCTAATACAGGCCAAAACATAATGTTGCTTTTGTTGTCAAAGTGAAAAAGGTTTCCAGTTTTTACATAATCTCGTTGATAAAAAGAATTATAATTCGAAAACGTCTTTCTACTATAAAATCTCAGTTTGGATGACAGCACAACGACACGTTCTAGCGTAGGGACACCGTCATAAACTTTCTTTATATAACTCCACTTCTTAAGAAAGAAGGGGTTATGCGTTATTTTATGTGAAAATGATATTAAATCTTGCATCTTTTCAGACAGCGAGAGCGGGGATTGAGTGATAATAAAAAAATCCGTTCTGAACTTACGATGTTGTGCCAAAAGTTGGAACCAAGCATCTTCATCTTCTTTTAACAAAAATTGAAATTCATCCAACACGAAAGTCAACTCAACGTCTGAAGAATCAATTAATCTAACAATATCA
Organism: Vibrio sp. IB15; assembly: GCF_016406055.1. Taxonomy (NCBI): domain Bacteria; kingdom Pseudomonadati; phylum Pseudomonadota; class Gammaproteobacteria; order Vibrionales; family Vibrionaceae; genus Vibrio; species Vibrio sp. IB15. The sequence goes on along the minus strand of NZ_JAEFCE010000071.1, from coordinate 24,027 downwards.
AAAATTTCAGGAGTTTCATTTACTGTAAGATATTCACTCGATACATTGATAGGAACATTAGTGAATACTTTATTACCAAGTTTAAGGTTCGGTAAAATATGATACTTCACGGCTTCATAGGTTTTTCCAGTTCCAGGTCTTCCGTAAATAAGTGTAATCATAACTACCCCTTAAGAACTCGAATAAACGTAACAATAGGTAGCGCAAGCAAGCCGCAGAAGATTACGAGGAAAAAGCCTAAGAAAAAGGCTTCATTTACCAATTGAACCGATTCTATATCTTGCCCGTTTTTCTCTAAAGCTATTGCTAACCTGTCTAAAGAGTTTGCAAGTAAGACATTGCTATCGCCTCCGATACTATCTTCAAATCCACCTAAATAACTCTGACAGAAATCATCAAACTGGATGTTTTCATCGTGTTGTTTTTTTACATCTAATTTGATTTGGGACATAACACTTCCACCAAGGCTAAATATACGAATAAAGCAAAAATCGATCCGAGATGTCTTCCTAAAACTAGTATTTTTCTCCATCACGATTAAGTAACTAGCATCCAGTTAAATAGAAAAATTTCTCCCCTAAAAGGGAAACCTAATATGGTATCAACAGCCCAAGCAATGCAACCAATGGCAATGCAACATTAACTTAGTTTTCTGAACTTATTTTGGCTCAAATATTGCAAAATTCCATCGGAGGTGAATTTATGGAAGTAATAAGTTTCTTAGTCGGGTCTTTATGTGGGTTTGTTTTTATGCTGCCTTGTCTTATAGCGTTGGTTCAATAAATTCAAATTTGAGAGTCAAAATGAAAATGAGATAGGAATATGATAATAAAAAGCGCATTAAAATTTATGACCCATGAAGCGATCGTGTTATCTGTTATCTTCATCAATGCTGTTGTGATGGTCGCACTTGAAACAACACCAACATTACCAAAAACTATAGGCTATTGGATTCTTTGGGTAGACTTCGTTTGCGTGCTCTATTTTGCAGTGGAACTTGGTGTCAAATGGACAGATTTGGGTACTAAGGGTTACTTTTCTGATAATTGGAATAAATTAGACTTTTTAATAGTAATACTGAGTATCCCGGTTCTCATTGAACCTTTCTTAAGTGGTGGTATTGGATGGTTGGGTGACATGGCCATTCTTCGCCTCGCTCGTTTCTTGAGACTATGGCGAATTCTCCGTTATGTCTACACTTCGGAAACATACAAGTGTCTGCGTATCCCAGTAATCCTACTGATTGTTTTAACAGCCTTTACTATGCTGATTGATAGCAGCAAAGACTTAATATCAGATATTTACCCTCAGATTAAGCTCACTTTGAATGTTTTGCTTGTACTCAGCCTCACTTTTTTACTCGTTAGGATGTTACGAGTTTTATTTTCTACATTTTTTCACAGAAAACTCACTCAAAATCCTTACAACTTTGACAGCTCTCTTGTCGATTTTATATGTCTGATCGCGGTTGTTTTGACATCATTAAACGGAATAATGATAGCAATAAGCACTGCAGGTCATGATCCATTCGCTCTCCTCGCTGGTTTGGGGATCGGAGGTATGGCAATCGCATTTGCTGCACAGGACGCAGTGGCAAACATTATCGCTGGAATAATGTTACTGGTTCAAAAACCATTCAGAACAGGAGATTGGATTTGTATTAATGGAAATACAGGAGCCGTACATCATATCGGACTTAGATGTACAGTTTTAGAAGAGTTTGGCGGGGAACACTTAACATTCCCTAATAAAATATTTATGGATAGTCCTGTCAGAAATATAGACAAAAGAGGCTTTTACTTACTATCGGGGAGTATTCGACTGCATCATAAAACCAAGCATAATGAAATTAATGAAGTCATAGACATGATGAAAAAAATATGTGCCGAACACCCTGAGCTATATAACGACTGTGGCGTGCGCTTCGAAGGATTTGGAGAAGCATGCTTCCCTGTTTCATTTTGGATGTGTGTTAAAGAATGGAGCCAGAGTGAACAAATAATATATCGAGACCGTTGGGAAAAAATAAGAGTGGTTGAGCAGGATTTTTATATAAAACTAGTGAAGGGGGTAAATGAAAAAGGGATTACGTGTGCAATGCCAATTCGCGAAATGGTGGAAGAAAACAAAACATCACCGCTAACAGAAAAGGACGGATACCATGAAAATTAAACATCTATTAATACTACTAACGTTGCCATTTTTGCCTTATGAAGTACTAGCAGCTGCTACAGAAAATATTGAACAAATTGCAGGGTCGATTGATTTAACTTCGGTAGAATCAACCGCATCTGATGTAGGGGTTACTGCTGTTGCAGTCAGTGCCACTGTAAAGGCTGTTGGTATAATTAAGAATGTTATTAACCAAGCCTAAACCTATGCGTTACGATTGATGCGAGTATAGTAGTATCCTTACTGTACTCGCGACGTCGAAACAATACCTTAACACTCAAAGATAGTGGTTAGCCCCTGGGCTGACCAAACCTCAAATTTAGCTATGTACCAGCTCCTGCGAGAAATCAAATGTTTCAGCTTTTAACACCGCAACCTTTAATCACTAACTGGGTGATAAACTCAGCGGCTTCTTCGTAGTCTTTATCATCGAGCTTATCTTTCTGCATAACGCTGCAAATCTGCCAGCCAAAGTCAGCATAGGTTTGAGTCGCCGCCCAAATGGTAAACATCATGTGATGTGCAGGCACGTCGTCCATCAGCCCTTTTGCCGACCAAGTCGAGAACTTATCAAGGATCATCTGTGACTGCTTATACAACTCATCACCGATCTCTTTCGGAAGCACTTTAGCGCCTGACATCACTTCATTAGCAAACACTTTAGAAGCGTGTGGGTGGTCACGTGAGATGATTAACTTAGTTTGAATGTATTGAGATAGGGCTTCTACGGGATCACTCAGCTCTTCAATAGGACGAGAGGCTTCAAGTAACGGCTGCGTGACGGTTTCTAGAACGGCATTGTAGAGCTTGTCTTTCGAGCTGAAGTAATAGAATACGTTGGGTTTGGGAATGTCGGCCGCCTTCGCGATATCCGCCATTTTAGTTGCGGCATAACCATGAGTAGCGAATTGTTCACACGCCACTTCGATGATTAAATCTTGATTCTTTTGTCTGATCCTAGACATATGACTTCCTTTACAGCTCATTACTTAAACCATAGTAATCAACATGCTTCATTAGTCCAGAAGATAATTCAAGAACTCAAGGTCACCGCATTGATAACAAAAAATGGCCGCCCACATGCACAGTGGAGCGACCCTTTTATCCGGTTGCTAGAGAATCAATATTGCACGGAAGTCATTGACGTTAGTCAGCGTAGGCCCTGTCGTCAACAGGACGCCTGTTTGCTTGAAAAAGTCATAACTATTATTCGCCTCTAGATAATCATCGGCTTTAAGTGATAAGCGAGTACCTTCTTGCCAGGTTTCTGGCGTTATCCATGCTCCGGCATTGTCTTCCACACCGTCAATACCATCCATATCAGCGGCCAATGCGAATATGTTGTCCTGCCCTTTCAGTTCGTTGTACAAACTTAAAAGGAACTCACAATTGCGTCCACCACGACCGTATCCTTTAACCGTTACTGTTGTTTCACCACCTGAAAGCAATACACAAGGAGTCTCGAAAGGGTGCATATTATTAGCGACTTGTTTAGCTAATGCTGCATGCACCTTTGCCACTTCTCTCGCCTCACCCTCGATACAATCACTCAACACATACGCAGGAATACCCAAACCTTCAGCCTCTGCCGCCGCTGATTCAAGGGCAGACATTGGAGTCGCGATAATATGGTGCTCAGCGTTGTTCCAACAAATGTCATCTGGCTTGATGGTTTCAGATTCTGGGTTATTCAGCCATTCAAATGCCGAGCCTGGTATTTCTATTTGGTAGCGTTCCAATATGGCGAGTGCATCAAAACGCGTGGTGGTGTCTGGTACGGTTGGTCCAGAGGCAATCACACTGATGTCATCACCCGGTACATCTGAAATCGCCAATGACACCACTCTTGCTGGATACGCTGCTTTGGCAAGTCGGCCGCCCTTTATCGAAGATAGATGCTTACGAACACAGTTCATCTCATCAATGGCTGCACCAGATTTAAGCAGCGCTTTGTTGATTTGTTGCTTCTCTGCCAAGCTAATATCGCCACCAGGCAGACTCAGTAATGCGGAACCACCTCCCGACAAAAGACATATCACGGTGTCGTCTTCACTTAGGTTGCTCACCAACTCCAACATTCGGTGACTGACTTCAAGCCCCATCGCATCCGGAACTGGGTGCGCCGCTTCAATCACCTCAATGTATTCACATGGCGCGAGGTGTTCATAACGAGTCACAACCAAACCTTCTAAGTCACGTAGCGCAAGGTCTTGCTGTTTCTTGGCTTGCCATACGGCTTCCAATTCAGCGGCCATCGATGCTGCCGCTTTCCCTGCCCCGATAACGACAGTTCGCCCAGCTTGATTTGCCGAGCGATAAAATATGTCTTGAGGGAGAAAAGGTTCGATGTGATTTTGGGGTAGTGCCTGGTTTACAGCACTCGAGAAAAGGGTTTGCAGAAACTGCTTAGCATCAATGTCCATCAGCCACTCCTTAGTTGACGGAGGAAAAAAGAACCCCAATACAAGGCGAAAGGGTGCCTGCTAAGATTAAGTTGGAAAGGAACAACTTCAACCTTTGCCTCGTATCGGGAACGCGTATAAAAGGAGACGAAACTACGCGATTTATAAACAAACTGTTTGAAACTGGGGGCTAACTTATCGAAGCTAGCCCGGATTCATTGGTTTTCGTTTCAGCAGAAACGACACAACCAATTATTGAGACGGATGACTCGTTAAAGATTAGCGAATTGAGTGATCAGAACGCTTCTCTATCGCTTGAATCAGCGCAGAGTGATCCCAACCTTCACCGCCCATTTCAGCACATTCGCCAAATAGCTCTTGCGCGATAGCTGTGTTTGGCAGCGCAACGCCTAGCTCTTGTGCCCCCGTTAGCGCAAGGTTCAGATCTTTCTGGTGAAGTGAAATTCTAAAGCCAGGGTCAAATGTGCCTTCCACCATGCGTTCACCGTGCACCTCAAGGATCTTTGAGTTAGCAAAGCCACCCAGCAGCGCCTGGCGAACTCGCGCTGGATCAGCACCGGCTTTTGATGCAAACACTAGCGCTTCAGAGACCGCTTCAATGTTCAGTGCTACGATGATCTGGTTGGCAACCTTACACGTTTGGCCAGCACCGTTATCACCCACCAGCGTGATGTTTTTGCCCATCACTTCAAATAGAGGTCGAGCTTTATCAAAAGCGTCCTGCTCACCACCCACCATAATAGTAAGTGCCGCATTAATCGCGCCTACTTCGCCACCTGAAACCGGAGCATCAAGATATGATGCACCACCTTCGTTGATGCGTGCTGCAATGGCTTTAGTCGCGATAGGTGAGATAGAACTCATATCGATGACTAGCTTGCCCGTTGCCCCACCAGCAGTAAGACCTTGCTCGACACCGTTATCACCAAACAGCACCTCTTCTACTTGAGGGGTGTTCGGCACCATAAGAATAATGACATCTGCCTGTTCTGCGGCTTCGGCTGGGGAATGACAAACCGTTGCGCCTGCTGCAACCAACTCAGCAGGTGCTGCGTTGAAATGATCCGACAGAATCAAGTCGTGACCCGCTTTTTGAAGGTTACTCGCCATAGGTTTACCCATGATGCCAGTTCCGATAAATGCAATTTTAGACATGTTGTTCTCCTTAACGTTTGAGGGTTACCAGGCGCAATTAACGGTACTGGTTCAGCCAACCAAGGCCTTCGGTCGTTGTCGTTTTCGGTTTGTATTCGCAGCCAACCCAACCTTGATAGCCAAGCTCATCAAGGTAGCTAAGTACGAATGGATAATTGATTTCTCCGGTTCCCGGCTCGTGTCGACCAGGGTTATCAGCCAACTGCACGTGAGCGATTTGACCGATGTTCTGCTGCATAGTCGGCGTAAGATCGCCTTCCATAATCTGCATGTGATAGATATCGTATTGGATAGAAAGATTATCGCTCGCCACCTCTTTAATGATGGCTTTCGCTTGCTCTGTGGTGTTCAGGAAAAAGCCAGGAATATCGCGCGTGTTAATCGCTTCAATCACTAAGCTAATGCCTTCGGCAGCCAGAGCATTTGCGGCATAGTGAAGGTTAATCACAAAGGTTGCCTGAGCGTCTTGCGGAGTCACTCCCTGTGGGACAATGCCCGCCAAACAGTTCATCTGTTTACAGCCCAGTTTCTTGGCATAAGCTATCGCTTTAGGCACGCCCGCTTGAAACTCTTCAACGCGTGCTGGGTCAACCGCAATACCACGATCGCCTGCATCCCAATCCCCAGCAGGCAAGTTAAATAGCACTTGCTCTAGATTATTAGCATCAAGCTTTTGTTTAATCTCGTCCGCATCAAAGGCATATGGGAAAAGGTATTCGACGCCTTGAAAACCTGCTTCTGCGGCGGCTTCAAAACGGTCCATAAAATCAACTTCCGTGAATAACATTGACAAGTTTGCTGCAAATTTTGCCATGATTCTGTCCTTACTCTTTGTTTGGTGAAGCTAACGTGGTTTGGTGAAGCCTCGCTCTATTGGAGGCTTTCCGTAGAGCTCAATCTCGCTCTACGGACACACATTACTTCGTGATTACTTGTACGCTAGCGCGGTTGGTGCATCGCTACTGCTTTCCGCAAGCGGTTCAAATTCATTGATGGCGTTGATCTCTACGCCCATAGAGATATTGGTCACGCGCTCCAAAATCAGCTCAACAACCACAGGCACTTTGTGCTTGTTCATGAGCTCTTTGGCTTGCTCAAACGCTGCTGCAATTTGGTCTGGTTCGCGAACACGAATCGCCTTACAACCAAGGCCTTCAACAACAGCAACATGGTCAACACCGTAGCCTTCAAGCTCTGGCGCATTCTGGTTATCAAATGCCAGTTGCACACAGTAATCGATATCAAACTGACGCTGCGCTTGGCGAATCAAGCCTAAGTAGGAGTTATTCACCAGTACATGGATATATGGCAGGTTGAATTGGGCACCTACTGCTAGCTCTTCAATCATGAATTGGAAGTCGTAGTCACCGGAGATAGCGACGATATCGCGATCCGGGTCCGCAGCTCGCACACCCAATGCCGCAGGTGTTGTCCAACCAAGCGGGCCAGCCTGACCACAGTTGATCCAATGTCGAGGCTTGTACACATGAAGGAACTGCGCTGCGGCAATCTGCGACAAGCCGATAGTGCTGACGTAGCAAGTATCACGACCAAATGCTTTGTTCATCTCTTCATAAACGCGCATCGGTTTCATCGGTGCTTCATCGAAATTAGTTTTGCGTAGCATGGTCGATTTGCGCTCCTGACACTCACCTACCCAACCACTTCGATTTGGTAATTTACCTGCATCGCGCCACTCTTTAGCGACTTCAACCATGAGCTCAAGTGCCGATTTTGCATCTGAAACAATGCCTAAATCAGGGCAGAACACGCGGCCAATTTGGGTTGGTTCAATATCGACATGAACAAACTTACGACCTTCGGTGTAAACATCGACAGAGCCGGTGTGACGGTTGGCCCAACGGTTACCCACGCCAAATACAAAGTCAGAGTTCAGCATGGTTTCATTACCGTAACGGTGAGAGGTTTGTAGACCCACCATACCCGCCATTAGCTCATGATCATCTGGGATAGAGCCCCACCCCATCAAGGTTGGAATTACTGGTACACCTGTGATCTCAGCAAACTGCTGCAGCAGCTCAGATGCGCCTGCGTTGATAACACCACCACCTGAGACAATCAGAGGTTTTTCAGCTTGTGCCATCATGGTGAGTGCTTTCTCAACCTGTTCGCGAGTCGCTTTGGGTTTGTATGGTTCAAGCGGCTCGTAGGTATCAATATCGAACTCAATTTCGGCTAACTGTACATCTAGAGGTAGGTCAATCAGCACAGGGCCAGGACGTCCTGAACGCATCAAGTGAAAGGCTTTTTGAAAAGCGCGTGGCACTTGAGCTGGCTCCAGTACCGTAGTTGCCCACTTAGTGACAGGCTTGGCAATGGATTCGATGTCGACCGCTTGAAAATCTTCTTTATGAAGGCGAGCACGTGGAGCCTGACCAGTAATACATAGGATAGGGATCGAGTCAGCCGATGCCGAATAAAGGCCTGTGATCATATCCGTCCCTGCTGGACCTGAAGTACCAATACACACACCAATATTATCTTGATTCGTACGTGTGTAACCTTCAGCCATGTGTGAGGCACCCTCTACATGTCGAGCTAAGACGTGATCGATCCCTCCGAGTTTTTTCATTGCTGCGTACATTGGGTTTATTGCTGCGCCGGGAACACCAAATGCGATGTCTACTCCTTCACGTTTAAGCACTTCAACCGCTGCTTCAATCGCTTTCATAATTGCCATTCGAACCTCCAGCTCAGATTGTATACAATTAAATTAACTTTTGTGTACTATGAATCATCCTCAGCATTTATCAAGCCCAATTTGAAACAATTTTGTTACATCAACCTATCCTATTGAACAGCAAACAAGACTGAAAACCTTACAATTCATTGCTTTACATAAAATATCTTTACGTAAAAATAAATTACAAAAAGATCAAATGATAAATAAATGTTAAATACCATTTGCTTGTTTACAATTTCTACAATATAAATACCGTTAAAAAGAACATTTTGTATACAAAATGACATCGTATTGTGTAAAGGAGACAAGCAATGATGAATGACGTGAAAGAAAGAGAAGAAACACTGTGTATGCAGGTACTTGGGAATATGGACAACCCCGAGTACAAAGAGATCTTGTCTAAAGATGCATTGAAGTTCTTAGAAGCTATCGTTAACAAGTTTGGAGATCGCCGTCATGCCCTGCTAAATGATCGCGACACAAAACAAGCGCAATATGATGATGGTGAGCTACCTAATTTTAGAAAGGACACTATCTCTATTCGTCAGAATAAAGAGTGGAAAGTCGCAACACCGCCACCAGAGCTACTGGATCGTCGCGTAGAGATCACAGGCCCTATCGAGAGAAAGATGGTGATCAACGCATTAAACTCAGGTGCGAAAGTCTTCATGTGCTGTTTTGAGGATGCGTCTTCCCCAACTTGGGCCAACATGGTCGAAGGGCAAATTAACTTAAGAGATGCCAACTTAGGCACCATCAGCTATTTCGATGAGAAGAAACAAAAGAACTACCAGCTAAACAGCGACCCTGCGTTGTTAATCGCTCGCCCTCGTGGAATCCATCTACCTGAACAATCGATTCAATTCAACAATCAACCTATTGCGGGTTGTCTGATGGACTTTGCGTTGTACTTTTTCCACAACTATCAATCACGAGCGCAGCAAGGGTTGGGCGTTTACTACTACATTCCAAAGCTTGAGAGCATGGAAGAAGCACAATGGTGGGACGACATTTTCAGTTTCACTGAGAACTATTTCAACGTCGCAAAAGGCACCATCCGTGCGACCGTATTGATTGAAACGCTGCCAGCCGTTTTCCAAATGGAAGAGATCTTGTACGCCATGCGCGATCACATCGTTGCGATGAACTGCGGCCGTTGGGATTACATCTTCAGCTACATTAAAACACTGAAAAATCATAAAGATCGTATCTTGCCAGACCGTCACGGGATCGGAATGGATCAAGAATTCCTTAACGCATACAGCCAACTGCTGGTTCGTACTTGTCACGCTCGTGGAGCACTGGCGATGGGGGGCATGTCAGCCTTCATTCCAGCAAAAGATCCACAAGAGATGGAGCGTGTTACCGCCAAGGTTATTGAAGACAAACAAAGAGAATCGCAAAACGGCCACGATGGCACATGGGTCGCGCACCCTGCCTTAGTTGCTTTAGCGATGTCGATCTTCGACAAGCACCTTGATGGCAAGGTGAATCAAATGAATTTCCAAAGCCCTGAGCACACGATCAATGCCGACACCTTACTTAAACCATGTGAAGGCAGCCGCGACGAGGCCGGCGTACGCAAGAATATCCGTATTGCGTTGTATTACATCGAGGCTTGGATCCAAGGCTACGGCTGTGTACCTATCTACGGACTAATGGAAGATGCCGCCACCGCGGAGATCTCAAGAGCCAACATTTGGCAATGGATCCATCATGGCGTCACGCTCGATGACGGCCAAACCTTTACCAAACAACTGTTCCACTCTTGGCTTTACCAAGAGTTAGACACAATAAAACACGAAGTCGGTGACTCGCGCTATGCAGCAGGTCGATTTGAAGAGACGGCTGATCTTTTCTATCAACTTTCTACCGCCGAAGAGTTCGCTGCCTTCCTAACTTTACCCAGCTATGGGCTTTTGCAAGAATCCAGCTAGGCGTCTTGCGGCGATTCAAACAGTGCACTGATTAATGCTCTGTTTGAAATAGCCAAGCCCCTGAAAATTAGGAGATAACATGGGAAGTTTGACTCTACAACAAGCGTTAACCATCATAGATGGCACCTTTAAAGCAGGCAAAAAGATTCACACAGAGCCCCTCACTGTTGCTGTGTTAGACAGCGGTGGCAAACTGATTTCTCTGCAACGTCAAGATGGCTCCAGCATGATGCGACCTGATATCGCCATTGCTAAAGCCTGGGGCGCACTCGCACTAGGGTGTTCCTCAAGAAAACTCGCCCAAGATGCTGACAACAGGCCAGCATTTATCTCCGCCGTGAATGTACTCGCACATGGAAACATGGTGCCAGTACCAGGGGGCTTACTGATTCGAGACAAGGATAAAACGGTAATCGGTGCTATTGGTGTCAGCGGCGACATATCAGACATAGATGAAAGCTGCGCCATCAACGGAATTGGCTGCGCAGAACTGTTTAGCGACGAGATGCTGCAAGCTTAATGCAGAAATAGAGACAACTTAAAAAAAGAAAACCGAAGCCTTATGCTTCGGTTTTTTAATGAATCTAAAAAGAGATAAGCGAACCTACTCGTAGGCACTCAACCAAGTTTTTAAGAGTTGGTTAGTGTTTTTCTTCTGGCTAGCCGATAAAGACTTAACCAGTTTTTTCTGCATTTCGACATGCTCAGTCATCATCTCATCAATAAGAACTAAACCATCTTTGGTCAATTTCACGCTGACGCTGCGTCGATCTTCTTTACTGTGCTCGCGGCTGATTAACCCTTTAGCTTCCAGTTTATCAAGACGATTAGTCATCGCACCTGATGTCAGCATCATTGACCCAATAAGCTCAGAAGGCGTTAGTCGGTATGGCTTTCCAGAACGTCGCAAGGTCGCCAATACATCAAACTCGCCCAATTTCATGTCGTATTTTTTATGAAGGTCGGCAACTTGCGTCTCCATATACTTGGCAATACGCATAATCCGGCCCATCATTGCCATAGGCTCAGTTTCTAATTCGGGCTTTTCCTTTGCCCATTGCTCTACAACGCGGTCGATAGCATCCATTTGCAATCTAGCTCCGTTATTAGTCTGATTACTTTAAACTAGTTTAACATAAAGATACTTTACAACCACTAGTTCTCAGTATACAGTTCACACAACAGTTATCTTAACGTAAAGATATTTTAGATGAACATATTATTAGCAATGATTCCCGCATTCTTCTGGGGAACAACTTATGCAGTGACGCAATTTACGCTACAGGAGTGGCCACCACTATTACTAGGTGCTTTGCGTGCATTACCTGCTGGTTTGTTATTGCTAGCGGTAAAACCGACACTGCCGAAAAAAGGCGAGTGGCAAATCATTTTCACTCTAGGCCTGATCAACATCGCGACCTTCTTTGGTTTGATCTTCGTGATGGCACTGACACTGCCTTCAGCGATTTCGGGTGTGGGTATGATCTCTGTGCCTGTGTTCGCAATGATCTTCCACTGGGTAGTGAAAAAGCAGCGCCCACATTTGATTCAAGCCTTGTCAGGTATTGGACTGGTCACCTTGGCGTGGATTCTATTCAACCCAAGCCAAATCGCATTGAACCCTATCGGTTTAGGTGCCATGTTTGCCGCGATCATGTGTATCGTTATTGGCAGCAGCATTACCAAATCACTGGGTAATCGCATGCACTGGTGGAAGGTGCTGACATGGCAGCTGATTCTGGGCGGTGCAATCTTGTCTGTCGCGTCTGGCGTTCATGCCTTCATCGATCCGCAACCTTATGTGAATGCTGTGACTCATTTCGATACTCGTAACGCAATGGGCTTGGTTTGGGTAATTGGGCTAAACACAGCACTGGGTTACGGTATGTATGTATGGCTACTACAACGTATGACTGTGGTTGATTTTACCTTTGGTGGTATCGCCAACCCAGTAGCGGGCATCGTGACAGGTATGGTGTTAATGGGCGAATCCTTCACTGCGGTACAATACTCACTCATGACAGGCATGATCATTATGTCACTGCTACCACAGCTGATTCTTGCAATCCGACAGTCCAAGACAGTCAAACCCGTTACGCAGTAAAAGCTGCAAACTAAACTATAAAAACGCGCCTTAAATTGGCGCGTTATTTATTAATGGTCGTTACAAAACTTAAGCCAAATCCTAAATCTAATCAATATATCGAACCTTGGTCATCATCAACCCAAGGGCAGCCAACACTTGAGCCACAAAACAGCTGACAAAGAGTACCGGCAAACCAAACATTGTCACCAAGTATCCAGAAGCAGCCAGACCAAATGGCATCAAGAGTTTAAACAAAGACCCTGTAATTCCAGCAACACGACCAAGGTGCTTTTCCTCGAATGCTTCTTGACGATAGCTCCAAATACAAATACTGCTGTATACGCCAATCGCACTCACCCACAAGAACGACATCATCAATACGCCTTTTTCAATAAAAACCATGTGCGCTGAAGTCATACCTTGCAGTAAATAGCTTTGACTCAGCAATGCAGGGAACAAGAATCCAAACGCCTCTAAAACAATAGATAAAATAAGCAGCACGCCAAGCCCGATGCGCTTTCTAACCTTATCAGCGGTAAAAGAACCTAATAGTCCACCGACACCAGACGCCGCGATCAAGTAACCCACCTCGATATGACTGAGCGCTAATTCAGCTTTGGCAAAATAGATGGCTTGAATCCAGAAAATTGCACCCGTAGTATTGATCACCATTACGACCAAGGTGATGTGCCACATGTTTTTGTTCGCATATAAGATCAACCAACCCTCTTTAAGCGCACTCAGCACCGACTGTTGAGCGACGGGGGCTGATGGCTTGAATTCCAGCTTATTGAGCTGCCAAAACGCTAGCACATACATCCCCGCAATAAGCAAAAACACGTTATGTAACGCAGACAATAAAAGCAGCCCCCCAGACAAAACTGGGCCAACAGTTTCTAACAAACTGTACAAAGAACTCATTCTCGCGGTGGCGGTATTTTGCATGTGCTGAGGTAAAACATTTTTCATCATCCCAATACGCGCATTGTGGTAACCATAGTTAAACGCCATCATCAGGAATGCGCACGGAAACAGTGCGTACAAAGGGTTCGGCAACCATCTCACTGCAATATAAGAGACGACCAATACTGCTGCTTGCCCGATCAACATGCATTGTGACCACTGCTTTTTATTAAACCTGTCAACCCAAACACCGATGAACAGAGCTAATAGTAGGTTGGGTAAAAACTCGACGGCTCTCATCCAACCCATCATCTCTGAAGACTCTGTCAACTCGTAAACCAACAAGGGCAGAGCAAGGTCATAAATCTTGGTACCAAAGGCAACAAAGAACGCTGTTGAGAACAAAACAATAAAGCTTGAGCTTTTCCAAATAGAGGGTGATGCCCCTGCACCTTTTACACTTTCCATTTCTCATTCCTTTTAAAAACAATCGAATAACTCTATTATCGAGATTAAAAGATGAAGAAAAATAGAAAGATTAAACAAGGATTTCACCTTTATGTATTACTGGAAGGCTCTAGCATTTTTACGTTCTCGGGTACTCGTTAACCAACCGACTTCACTCTCTTTAACTGAAGTAACGAATGCGCTAGGTTGTACCAAACGTAACGCTCAATTGGTGATCAAAAAGCTAGTCAGCGAAGGTTGGGTTGACTGGAAGTCAGGAGTTGGCAGAGGCAACCTACCCACACTCACGCTATTAAAAAGCCTGGACAGTGAGCTTGAGGTACGAATAGATGAGTTGCTCTCTGATAATAAAGTTGACCAAGCATTGGAGCTGGTTGATGAATCACAACGGGATCAGTTTCTACTGGGTTATATCAGCCGCTATCAAAGCTTGCCGACTGAACTAGATATTCTGCAAATCCCTTTTTATCGAGGGACACACAGTCTGGACCCGATAAAAGTCACACGACGCACTGAAGCTCACATCACTAGCTACCTTTTTAGTAACTTACTACGTTTCAACAAGTCAACTCAGTCGTTTGATGGTGATCTTGCCATTGATTGGTACCAAACAGAGCACCGTTGGCACTTCACGTTACGCAAAGGCTTAGTCTTTCATGACGGTTCACCGATTCTAGCGCAAGACGTCAAAGCACACTTTCAACGTCTGATAGGCAGCAGTCATCACAATAGTCAGCAATTTAAATGCATCTCCGCTATTACTGTTATCGATCCGCTCCACCTCTGTTTCGATATCAATGCCAACACAGGCTACCTTCCATCACTGCTATCGTGCTCCGCTGCGGGTGTTGCCAAAGAAGTGGGAGGGAAAATCATTGGTAGCGGCAGCTTTAAATTGGTGGAACAGTCCGAATGGCTAACCAGACTCGAGGTTTTCAGCTCCTACCATGGGCACCGACCTTGGGTAGACGGTATAGAAATTTGGAATGTTGGTGATAAAGCCAAAGACTATGAAATGCACTGCGATATTGTTCACTCACACCCACATTACCAACACTCATCCATCTCAAACGAGCTTGCCGAGATAGAACAGTGGGAAAAGGGGTGCGAGTACGCTGTGATAAACCCACATCGACACACTTGGCTATCAAACCCACAACACCTTAAATCACTGAGTGAATTACTACGTTTGCTAGGGATCGCAAAAGACATATCTCTGGACACCGTCGGCTACGCCGAGGGGATGCTATCGACGTCCAATCAATCAACACAGCCAAAGATAGAAACGGCGAATAACCAAAGCCCACTCCAAATGGCCCGACAATTCGCTGACCAGCTTAGCAAGCCTAAACAACCGTTAAAGATCCTAACCTATCAGCTGTTTGACCACATAAAAATGGCTCGCCACTATTGTGATCGGTTAAATGAACTTGGTTTTATCTGCGAATATCAAGTGCTCGAGTTCCCTGAATTTTGTCAGCCAGATAACCTAAAAGATGCTGACATATTAATTAGCGGCGAAGTGTTTTCAGATAACCTCGATAACAGTTGGATGGGGTGGCTACAAAGTTCTATCGCATTAGAAGTTTGCCTCACTGATGAGCAAAAACAGTGGCGAGATGAAAGCCTTGAACGGCTTTGGAAAATCACCGATTACCAACAACGACAACCTGTCTTCCTAGACATAGAAGCGCAATTGATCACATTCGGAATCTATCGACCAATTTTCCACGTTAAACAGCAGCTCAATTATGCCAAAACCGTGAACCCTGTGGAGCAGTTGGCGAACGGTTGGATTGATTTTAACCAAATCACTATGCGCCGCTAAATTGGTCAATTCTTAAACTAAAATTAAACCTCACAAAGAACAATGACTTTATTAAAATATCAATTGATAAAAATATTTACTTCTCATTGGTTATATTAGAGATTTAATTTCTACATTTCATTTCAATTAGAGACAAAAAGACAAACTTTTTCTCCGACGACCTCCTTATACTGTGCCACGTCATTAAGGCGCTACAAGCCTATGATTTAAAATAATTATTAATGAGTAGTCACCATGAATTCGAAGTCGCTAACTATCTTGCTTTTTGTCTCTGTTTGCTTAATTTGGGGAACCACTTGGTTCGCTATGGAAGTGGCATTGCATTCTATCCCACCAATTTTTGCTACTGGACTGCGCTTTTTACTTGCAGCCCCTCTGCTTGCAGTATTAGCAAAAGCCTTCAATCAACCTTTACTGTTCCCTAAGGGCAAGCGTCAATGGCTACTTATTGTGGCACTGATGTATTTCGCGATTCCGTTCACTTTGATGATCTATGGTGAGCAATACATCTCTTCTGGTTTGGCTTCGATTATCTTCGCTAATATGCCTGTTGCTGTGATGCTGATGTCGGGTTTATTCCTTGGTCTACGCTTAGCGAAACATCAAATATTCGGCCTAGTTACCGCGGTTATCAGCCTGTGTTTAATTCTTGGCAACGAAATGCAAATGGGCGGTGATGACTACTTTATCGGTACGGTTTGCCTGGGTCTTGCGGTTGCAATTCACGCGGTAATGTACGTGTTAGTTCAAAAACACTGTAAAGGCATCGAAGTACTGACTTACAACGCTGTACCAAGCTTTATTGCTGCGATGTTCTTATTTGCTGTATCGGCTGTTGGTGAGAACGTAAACATAGAATCTTTCACTTGGGATTCTATCTCAGCGGTCGTGTACCTAGGTTTTGTAGCGAGTGTCGGCGGTATTGTGGCTTACTTCAAACTAGGTCAGGTTTCGACACCGTTCCAAGCATCCATTTGTTTCCTTATCTTCCCAGTGGTTGCGCTACTGATCTCTTGCTACATCAACGGTGAGGTGCTTTCAGAACAGTCTCTGCTTATGATGATCCCTCTGCTTTGTGGCATCTTGCTAACTAAAGCACCGAAGAGCACCTTCAAGCTGCGTTCAACGCTTAAAACGGCAAGCACTAACTAAGTAGCTAAACAACTAAAACCAAAGCCATATTCAAACTGCCCCAGAAACAAAGCGTGTGTTTCTGGGGCCTTGTCTATTAGTCTATATGTTTAACTGGAGTGAGGATGAACACACTCTCTAACTACGCAAAGTAGCACTTACTCAGTCATATAAAACTTCTCACCCAGCCTCATATATTTCTTCAAGGGTTGTGACTTGAGAAATTGAATCCATTTGACCGAGTAGAAAGTTCGCAATTTCACGGTTATTGGACACTCTAGGTACCTTTTGTTGATTATCAACTTGTTTTTTATTTTCAGTTAGGTAGTCGCAAAATGAGCGTTCTCTTAGCCTTGTTACTATAGGTATGCTGAGTTCTCCCTTACTTCGGAATGCTTGATAGAACGCACATTGTGACATTAATGCTTTATCAAGCTCTTCAGCTAAAATCGATAAATTAACCTGTTCATTATCAGGTATTTCAATAAACCAATGATGGTAAAATAACTTGGTATCATTGCAAATCGGGCTAGGAGCGACCGTAAACTCATGCACACTAATATTTAACTTTTCCGCGACTTGACTCATTACCAACTCAACATGTTCGCTACGGATATGTTCACCCATAATATTTAACTCATGCTGTGTCCTACCACATACCACGATACGGTAAGGGTCGATGGAAACAAATCTTACGATATCGCCTACACAATAACGGTATAAGCCCGAAAACGTCGAAATCAACATCACGTAGGCTTGATCTCTCTCAACCTCTTGTAAAGAGAGACATGTGGGCGTCGCTGTATGAAATTCGCTCAACGGAATGAATTCAAAAAAAACGCCGTTATGAGTGTCGAGCAACATACCGTCTTCTTTTAAATCTTGCACAGCAAAAAAGGCCTCCGAGGAGCAATAAAACTCTCGAACATTGATTTTATGGCCTAGCATTTTTTCTATTGCGGGTAAGTAAGGTTGATATCGAGTCCCCGAAGAATAGAAGGTATCAAGATTTGGGAAGATATGATGTAAGCACTCAGAGCCAGAAACTTTTTGGCAAGCTTGTAACATTACAACTACCCAGGAAGGAAAGCCGACCATAGAACGAATATCCTTGGCATTAATGGCTTCTCGCGCAATTTGTAGCATCATCTCTTCATGCTCAGGAATGTCTAAAGTTTCTTCAACCGGTACAACTCCTTTAAACAGCCTTTTAGGCAATAGCTTTCGAGTCAGCCCTGATAGTCTACCAATAGGAAAACCATTCATCGAGACTGTTTTACATGACCCCGTTAGAGCAATACAATTAGCATGAACTAGTGATTTTTGCTGGCTTATTAAAGGGTATAAATGTGCCAATTGCATTGAGCCTAACAATTGATTTGCCTGACTTTCTTTTGTCACAGGAACATATTTAATTTCTCCCGTGGTACCTGACGTACAAGCAAAGTAACGAGGCTTGCCCGGCCAAAGCACACTCTCTTCTCCAAGAACAACTCTTCGCATGTAAGGGGCGATCGTTTCGTTAGTCTGAATGGGAACAAGTGATTGAAAATCTCTAACGGTGCAAATACTAGAAAAATTATTTTGCTTGCCGAATTGGGTCTTCCGCCCCGACTTTATCAGTTTCTTAAATACATTACTTTGTCCAGAGATGGGGTCTTTAAGTAGTTTTTTATATTTCCTCTTAGTTTGAGCATACCGAAGTGTGTGGATAATTTTCACTTTTTAGTCCTTATCATTAGGTGGAGTTTGTTTACATGAACTGCGTAACAAAAAGGTAAGTAGATAGACGGTATTGAATGCGCATCTTTTTAGTAAAAGGCACTAATATTCAGGCACAACCTATAAAAGCATGTAAGCCATTACTATTTGCTCCTTCACGCTCCGCTTGTCTCCGAAAACCAAATTGGTCTTCGCAATTCCAGTCATTACTCCTTTGTTAGCCAACTAACATTAGTCAAACAAACTATATTCACACTGTTTCATATTAAAATATTTTAAAGGACTGTATGATTTTTGAATCCAATCACTATTTATAATGCAACAACCATAGTGTTGCGTAGGGTGGTAAGTTCTATTGACTGAGGACGCATTTACCTACAAAGAGGCTATGCTAATTCTGACACTCGCATTAACAACTTTATGCTCAAATTTGATAATGAACTACGCGAAAAATGAGGAGGTTACTTTGCATGTTTTTCAACAAACAGGCTGTACTGGTAAGGCTAGGAATCAGGACACCAGCAACTAGCCCACAAAATCTTTTCGTTGGCTACTGTTACTAGCACCTTTGCGACTCGACGCTGAGCAATTCCTACAACGCTATTTGCACAGCTATAAAACGTTCTTTCATCCCAAAGCGTTGAATATTGATAAACATTCTTTTTATAGTAACGCCAGTACTCGGATAAAGCGCGAATAACGCATGAGGCAAGGTGTGAAATGGCGGAAAGTATCCAACCGAGTGGTAAGTTTCGATTCCGATTAAACAGTTTAAGCTCACCGTATCTGGTCTCAACCAGAACGCGAAAATGTCGCCTTCTAAGCCTAATTAGGAAGACCCAGTATGTATTGAGGGTTCTCATTCTGGTATTGGTTATATGGGACTTACCGACTCTTGATCAAAATAAAAGCCGTGCAAGATAAAAGTCATTCGATTAATAATAAAGCCATCATCTCCAAGAACGGTTGAAAACTTCATGAGCAATACCACCCTGCCTATTCCAAAAATACCGCTCATTTTAGGAGAACCTTGCCGAGCGCTGGAATTTTCAGGTATCCAAGAAGCACAGTTCATCGAGCCGCATCGTCACGAGTACTGGGAAATCGTGTGGTGTTTGGATAATAGCGGAACGCAAAGCATCGATTTCATCGAATACCAAAACCGCCGCGGCCGTTTATTTACCATTTCACCGGGGCAGGTTCACCATTCTGAGTTCATGGGTAAAAGCGTTCGCATGTTGATATTCAGCCCCGGCTTCGCTGAAACTAATCCACGTAGCACGCAACTGGTGAATACCGTATTTTCTACGATTGATCGTCCACCGTACCTTGATTGCAACGAAGAGGGTTTTCCCTACCTAGAATCAATTTACACACTGCTCCTAGAAGAATGCGAACGAAAGGCGTGCGACTGGGAGCTTGTAGAATCACTCCTTAACAGTTTTTTACGTTACGTATTGCGCTTTTCTAAAAAGCCATCCCAAAAAGGGAAGCAGAAAGATGCTCGCATTGTTCAATTGATCGAATTGATTGAACTGCATTATCGCGAAAAAAAGAAATGCCAGTTCTACTCCGATGCCTTAGCTCTCACCAGCAAACGTCTCAACGAATTAGTGAAGGCGGACAGAGGCAAGACGGTCACGCAACTGATTCATGACCGAATTATATTAGAAGCGAATCGAGAGCTGGTGTTTTCGACCAAATCCGTCAAGACCATCGCCTTTGAATTGGGCTTTGATGACCCTGCTTATTTCAGCCGCTTCTATCGAAAGCAAAAGAGAGAAACACCTGCAGAATTTCGTCACCGATGTTTAGATAGTACAATATAAAGGGTGGATAATCCCTTTTATCCACGTTTGAATGTACCAATAATACCCGAAAATAAATTCATCACATTCGGGTATTTTTCTATTCCATGGCTATCAACTTAAACACTGACCCTATTTCAAAATCCTTTTATCAGTATCTATGGCCAGCGCTAACTGGCATGTTAATAAAATCCTTGTTCATAATGGGCGATACACTCATCGTCGGGATGGGCATCGGCTCCGAGGGAGTTGGTGCAATGGCATTAATTGTTGCGCCATTCTCCATTTTTACCGCCATTGCAATGATGGTTGGGATTGGTGGCGCCGCCAAAATGTCGATAGAAGTTGGCAAAGGAAAATCCAGAGCCAGTCAAATCTGGTTTAGTCAATCAATCTTGCTCATAGCGCTGCTTTCGAGCATAACGGTTGGAGTTGGCATAGTCTGGCTAGATGAAATTATTGCCTTAATTGGAGCCACAGGCTCTATAGCGAAACATGCTCACGATTATCTGTCTGCGATGCTACCGTTTTTCGTCATCTATTCACTCGCTTGGGTTCTATCCTGCTTTGTGCGCAACGATACAAACCCTAAACTGGCCACTTATGCCATGTCTTTTGGTGCGATAGCTAACCTAGCATGCGATTATTTGTTCATCATGAAAATGGACATGGGAATGGCAGGGGCAGCCTATGGAACGGCAGTCGCACAAACACTAATTGCATTAATTTTGATCACTCATCTCGCCGGAGAGAAAGGCACGTTGAGGCTTAATTTAAAAGGCATCGGATTAAGTAAAGCGAAAGAAATTTTAAGTATAGGTACACCGACTTTCTTTCTTGAACTCACATCAGCAATGACCATTATTTTGTTCAATTATGTCCTACTAAACCAGTTCGGTGAGGGCTACATTATCGCCTACGGTTTGACCACAAACGTTGGTATATTTGCCCTATTTGTCATGGTAGGCATCGCACAAGCATGTCAGCCAATCCTTAGCTTTAATCACGGAGCAGGACGCCCAGAACTCATTGACGAGACTCTAAAACTGGGGGTGAAAGCAGCCATGGGCAGCGGTACGGTCTTTCTGTTAGGTATCTGGCTGTTGGCGCCACTGATTGCCTCAATTTACTTAGGTAATGCGAATGACTTAATCCCAATCGCCGCAAGCGCGCTGACGTTTTACTTCTTCGGCGTACCTTTGATGGGGTTAAACATGGTGATTGCCAACCTGTTCCAAGCCATTGCCAAGCCAAAACAAGCGACGCTTATTTCCTTATGTCGAGGGTTTGTGTTTGTTGCGCTAGGTGTATTACTACTGCCTAAGCTCTTCCCGCAAGACGGCATTTGGGCAAGCATTGTCTTTGCAGAATCGCTCACCGCGGTGATCAGTTTGAGCATGTTGCTAAACTACAAACGTAAAGCTCTTTCACCAGCTTATTCTTGATATCGAATATTCCGGGCCTACAAACAGCCTGTAGACCCGGATAGATTAAAAAAACGACTTATTCACGTTCATCAAAGACGAATTGGCCCTCCACACTGAAGTGATCTGACAAATGCCACTCACCCCACGTCTCTTCGCTCACCCGCTGTCTCAACTTAACGGTATTCGTATTTTCAAAGGCTCTGCGGTGCTCTGAACTAACGAGTACATAATCGAGGTACTCAGATTGGGAGCCACCAGAGTATTTAGCAGACGCGTATGAGTTTATACTCGGGTCAAATGTTGCTTCTCGATATCCAAGGTAAGTTGGCGGATCAACCTCAAGCGTAGCCAACATAAGCAAGTACTCCATAAAATCGCTATTTTTATCGATGTTAAAGTCACCTGCATAAATGACTGCCTCGTCGGCTGGTATTTGTTTAGTCAACATAAAAGTCCGTAATAACCCAAGCTGCAAGCGACGTAATCTTTTTGCGGCACTTGTATTAAACGAAGCTAGGTGTGTATTGAAAATATGGTATATCTGACCATTTTTATCGATTTTAGTGTAAACAATTCCTTTATCAGCATAACAATCTGTCCCAGAGCAGTGATCAAACACCAAAGCATCCGTCTCTAAAATTGGGTAGCGACTTAACGTAACAACACCACCATCATAAAGTGCAGCGCTATCACCACCGACGACGTCGGTTTGGTAAGGGTATTCCAGCTCTAAAGCGTCAAACATTGGATCTCTCGCGCTCGAAAACGCTTCCTGTAAGACCAAAACATCATAGCCGGACAAACTGTGTTCCATCAGAGCAGCACGAGCATCAATGTCCGAAGAGACAGAAGGAATCATCCATAGGTTATAAGTAGCGACCGTCAGCACATGATCTCGGTACTCAATGTCGGCAATATCATGGTCAGCAATCACAAACTCAACGTCATCAAAGCCAGAGGTATAAACCGCTTTTACTCCGAACTCAGTATGACTACCGTCACCGCGGTTAAGATTGGTCACGTAGGGATTATAATCTGTTTTTAAAACGAACCTTTTATACCCGTAGGAAAGCGTGGTACCTGCCCCATGACCGACTAAACGCAATTGCGCTACCGGAGTACCGGTTTCCTCTATCCATCCTCCATAACCGTTTGCACGTTCAACATGCATAAAATAATCATAAGTTGCACCGTTGACTATCCCGTAATAACGATTAAAGTCAGCTACCTTAACTCGTTGGTAAGCGGGTATGATAATTTGCTCTGAGGTCAAGCGATATTGGTTGCCGTTTTCAACTGGGGCCGTGGCATCCGCGATAAAGTTAATACGGACAGGTTCATCCGTGCGGTTAATGTAGTAGACAGAAGTAGCTAGTGCTTGGAACGTCATTGCCCACAACAAAGCGGCAATAGTCAATGTTCTCATCATTAATAATCCTTATTCGTTGTTACACGTAGACATGCGGGTTCAAGCTAAACTCCATATGCAACCAAGCGCAACGAAAAGAAAATCAAAACGTGCAGTGTAACCAAATTGTTACTTTAATGTTAATATTGTGTTCTTTTATTTAAATTTATGATCGATTATTTCCCATAATAAGAAGTTTTAATCTCAAGGCTGAAGCACTAAGCATTGCATGCACTAGGTGATTTTTATGACTACCATTAATATCGACCTAAATACACTGCGTTCTCAGAACATTTGAAGCCACCGATCTTACCCACTAGAGTCGCGTTAAATGTTCTCGCCTAATACCAATATAAAAAGCCTGCGTAATGAACTGACCCCCAATAGTTGGACACCAATTATTGGGGGTCTTTTTATGTCCAAATATAGCCGAGAGCTAAAATGTATCATTGCTAAGCAATATTTAGATGGCACGTCATCTCGCTACTTAGCAAAACAATATTCAATCCCTTCAAGACAGATACGGTATTGGGCTCAAGTCTTTGCCATCCATGGTGCTAACTCATTTTTATCAACTAAGCATGCTGCTACTGCTCAGACAAAGCGAAAAGCATTGAATTTAATGTGGACGAATGAATGGTCTCTCACGCACACTAGCGCAGTATTAAACCTCTCATCCCCTGGGATACTCTCTGTCTGGCTCAAAAGATTTAATGAGCTCGGTATCAAAGGGCTAAAAATGCGCCAGAAAGGAAGACCCTCAATGAAACAGCACCCTCAACGTACGACTAAGCCTGATAATGAAATGACACTTGATGAGCTAAAAGAGGAGTTGGTCTACTAGCGAACCGAGAA
>NZ_JAEFCE010000070.1:0-25600 GCF_016406055.1 Vibrio sp. IB15 | reverse complement strand
GCACCTGTAACTTTAGCTGACGCTGTCAGTTGAGGTGGGGAGTCCATACCATTGAACGAGTTGGGGATCTCTTCCTTGTCCCATTCCAACGAGAAGATTTAAGTGAAGTCGCGAGTGAAATTAATCCACCTTACGCGATCAAAAAAGCCGATGTATTAACACCGGCTTTTGTCTCTAACGAAGCTAAGCATTCACAAACAGTGGCGCCTGCTTTCACTTTTGAATAGAAAGAGCGTTCGATTACGCTTTTTCAGCAAGAATAATACGTAGAGTACGACGTAGTGGTTCTGCAGCACCCCAAAGTAGTTGGTCACCAACTGTGAATGCATTTAGGAAGTCGTTACCCATAGACATCTTACGTAGACGACCTACTGGTACAGACATAGTGCCTGTTACTTTAGCTGGAGTCAGCTCTTGCGCCGTAATGTCACGGTCGTTAGGAATCACTTTAACCCAATCGTTGTGAGTTGCGATGATCTCTTCAATCTCATCCATTGGAACGTCTTGCTTAAGCTTGATCGTTAGTGCTTGAGCGTGACAACGCATTGCGCCGATACGTACACAAGTACCATCGATAGGGATAGGCTGACCATCTAGGCCAAGAATCTTGTTCGCTTCAACGCCCGCTTTCCACTCTTCTTTACTTTGACCGTTTTCACGCTTCACATCGATCCAAGGAATCAATGAACCCGCTAGCGGAGCACCAAACTGATCTGTTGGGAATGACGATGAACGAATGGTATCAGCAACTTTCTTATCAATATCAAGAATCGAACTTGCAGGGTTTGCTAACTCAGAACTCACGCTATCGTTAATCACACCCATTTGCGAGATAAGCTCACGCATGTTCTTAGCACCCGCGCCAGAAGCCGCTTGGTAAGTCATGGCACTCATCCATTCAACCATGCCCTTCTCGTATAGGCCGCCCAGTGCCATAAGCATTAAGCTCACCGTACAGTTACCACCAACAAAAGTATTAGTACCGCTATGAATGCCTTGCTGGATTTGAGCCAAGTTAACAGGATCAAGAGTGATGATTGAATCAGCATCCATACGTAGAGTTGAAGCGGCATCAATCCAGTAACCTTTCCAACCCGCTTGACGTAGCGCTGGGTAAACTTTTGATGTGTAATCGCCACCTTGACAAGTAATAACCGCATCAAGCTGCTTTAAGCTATCAATATCAAAAGCGTCTTGAAGTAGACCCGCATCTTTACCACCTAGAACAGGGGCAGGAATACCAATCTGAGATGTACTGTAATAAACAGGCTCAATCAGGTCGAAGTCTTTCTCTTCAACCATACGTTGCATCAGTACAGAACCCACCATACCGCGCCAACCAACTAGACCTACTCTCATCTCTCACTCTCCATGTATAAATTAAAAATTGCTCTCCCCCATCTATAAGTTTTTCAGAAACAGAACTCAAGCGCTTTTTGTCAAAAAGTGTAACTTTTTCGTTTCTTTTAAGTGAACGCGATGAATCGCAAAGTTATCTCAATACAGAGATTCGGCCTTCACTCTATTGATAGAAATACCAACCCCGCTAAATTCAGCCATTTATGGCGTTAAACCTAACAATCAAACCCCGATCACAAACAGTAATTACCACTATTAAATCATGGTTAATTGGCATTTTATTTTACAAAACGGAAACAACGTGCGACAGAATTAAACATGTAACAATCATGAATTTAACAAAAATTTAGATTATGAAACCACAACAGGTCCGATATGCAGTCAAATATCACAACTTAAGCGTATTTTTTCGATATAATAATCTAATTACTGTAGTGTCCATTTCGTACCCCACAATATAATGAAGCACTATAAATGCTCGAAATCACAAGAGGCTTTTATGAAGCAGAGTAAAACTCGCCTACCGAACCTGATGCAGGTATTCATCGCGTTAGGACTATTTCTATCCCTTGCTTTTTCCTTTACAGCAAAGCTTGACCTTCCAATCCAACTTGCCTTGTACATTGGTTGGTTCATTATCATGGTGCTTGGTCTTCGTCTTGGACACCAATACAAAGACTTAGAAAAAGCAGCACTCAAAGGAATATCTAACGGTTTAGGCGCAGTTTTAATACTTTTAGCCGTTGGCGCTCTTGTTGGTACTTGGATCTCTGGCGGGATCGTACCGACCATCATTTACTATGGTCTAAAAGCTATCCACCCTTCTATCTTCCTTTTGGCGACCATGATCATCTGTTCTCTAACAGCGTTGGCTACTGGTACTTCTTGGGGTGCTGCTGGTACAGCGGGTATTGCGATGATGGGTATTGGCCAAGGCCTAGGTGTTCCAGCGCCAATTACGGCAGGTGCAGTACTGTCAGGTTGTTACTTCGGTGACAAAATGTCTCCACTTTCAGATTCAGTAATTTTGGCTTCTTCTATGTCTAACGTAGAAGTAGTTGAACACATCAAAGGCATGCTGCCTGTAGCATTAATCAGCTACGTTATTACTGGCATCATGTTTACCGCGTTTGGCTTCCACTACGCCGGTAACGTTGACATGAGCCAAGTAGAATCTGTTATCAAAGCGATGGAAGTTCAGTTCTACATCACGCCATACTCATTTGTTCCAGTACTGATCGTATTAGGTCTGCTTGCTTTCCGTATGCCTTCATTCCCGGTAATCAGCTTTGGTTCTCTGCTAGGTATTATTTGGGCAGTTATGATTCAAGAGATCGACTTCCTAACAGCATTCAACACAGCATGGGCACCATTCTCTATCTCCTCTGGCGTGGACTTCATTGACTCAATCCTAAACCGCGGTGGCATGTCTTCAATGCTTGGTTCAGTTGCGGTTATCGTGTTCGGCCTTGGTTTTGGTGGCTTACTTGATAAAGTGGGCGTGCTAGAGACAATTGCGAAGGTATTCGAACGCCGCGTAAACAGCGCAGGTTCGCTAGCAACAAGCACAATCGGTACGGCTTTCATGGGTAACGTATTTGGCTCTGCAATGTACGTATCACTGATCCTGACACCAAAAATCTGTGCTAAGAACTACGACCGTCTAGGTTACAAGCGTAAGAACTTATCTCGTAACGCTGAGTTCGGCGGTACGTTGACATCAGGTATGGTGCCTTGGAGTGACAACGGTATCTACATGGCGAGTATCCTAGGCGTTGCAACGCTGTCGTACGCACCATTCATGTGGCTAAGCTTCATCTGTATCATCGTGACTATCGTAACGTCTTACATGGGTTGGTTCGTTGATAAATGTGAACCGACAGCACCAGCTGTTGAAGCGGAAGAAGCGGCAGAGCTGACTAAGCAACAAGCCTAGTCTCCATCACTCTAAGCCTGAGAGCGTAAGTACAAAACCTTAATGGCATAGATAAAAAAAGAGCGCCCTAGAGCGCTCTTTTTTATTGGGTTATTTATTTGCGGTTCGTTTACCCAACCAATAACCGATACCTAACGGTGCGAAGAACACGACCAAGATAAACAGAATAAAGTAGATAATCACGCCTTTGATTAGCTCCATTAGCTTATCAATCGCGAGTACAACCACTTCTTGCGAAACGCGATCTAAGTCTTGAGTGAACAATTCTCTTTCTGATGTCACGATACCCGCGATCTCGATACGTTCTTTCTCGATCATCTGCACTAGTGCTTCTCTTTCACGCGTCACCATCTTTTCTAAAGCCACACGCTCATCGCTCAGCATAGCCAGTTTTTGGTCTGTTTTGTCGCTAAGATCATTAAGCAGCGGCTGCATCTCTGCCGACATAATAGAAGCCAGTGTTTGCATGTATTCAGGATTGTTCTCAATGAAGTCCTGCATGCTTGCTGACGTTTGGCGAAGGCTTTCTAGTGTCATCGATAAGTCTTCCCCCGTCAGTGAGCTATTCATCGCCACTAACTCTGCTTTCCAAGACATCAACTTTGGCGTTTGATCCGCCATCAAGCTTAAACGATCGGATGCATCGCTCATCGCTTCTGGCATGGTACCTAGACTCTGAACGATCTGTGATTCATCTTTGCCAAGGTAAGTTAGCCATTCGCGATAAGCAGGCGTGCTTCTGAACGTTAGGTCGTTAAATGGGTTGCTCGCAATATACTCAGCAACGAATGCTTTGCTCTTCTTAAAGTCATTCGAGCTCAGAACGCCCTTTGCTAGCTTTTCTGCTTCTTGATCGAGAGAGCGTGCAGTAATAACCGCATAATCCGTCGTGAACAGCTCCGCTCCTTGACCTTCGGCATAGAATTGATTCATTTGCGCAGTAAACACCCAAGTGTCAATGAGCGCAGACATCGGAGAGGTTTGGTAAGCCGCTTGCTGTAAGCCCTGTTCAGCATGGATCTTCCAAAGCAAAACGTAAGATTGATGTAAGGTGTCATCAGCAGGATAAGATTGCGCGATTAAATCAGCCGAGTCTTCGACTTGTGTAAAAAACAGCTTAGCGTATTCACGCGTCATGAGCCGAGCATTCAGCTCTTGTTGAGTGAGAGGCGTCGTTTGACTATCTAACTTAACTTCCAATAGAGAACAACCACTTAGCACAATACTAAGCACCAACACCATCCAACTTCGACTCGAAACTCGTAACATATAAACCTATGACAAAGACTAAGGGCGCGGATTGTATGAACACTTCGTCAGAGTATTGTCAAAACTCCCGCAAAAGTTAACGCTGATTATCTAAATATTCGACGGCGGAATCCACAGAGGCTTTTATCGCCTGCTCAAGTTCATTCAAGTCGTGTTCGCTGATCGCTCGAGATTGTTTCATTGTCATCTCAATACTTGCGGCAATAATGGCTAATCGTGACGCTTTAATGCTACCTGCCACGCCTTTTAAGCTATGTACAACACGTGCGGCCGAGGTCTCATCTTTAATCAGTAGCGCTTTAAACTTCTCATAGTCGTCGGCATGATCTTGGACAAACACTCCAAGCAACAATTCAACCGACTCAGCATCGCCATCGAGTGTTTCGAGCATCTCTTCAATATCAATCGCTGGTTTCGAATCCGTCACGCTAGCAACGTGTCGCTCAGCTGTTGGCGTCTCAATCGTATTTGGTTGGCTTTCAATGTTCGCATGCTGTTGCTGTTGCTGTAGAAAGCCTGATGGCTCATTCACTGCCGGTTCTGGTACCTCTTGCTTAGCCTCGTGCTGCCCAGTTGCCAAAGGAGATGAATCACCGCTGCTTTCTGAAAACAGCTCCGCATCCTTATCAGAGAATTGAACAGCCTTTTCTTCGCTAGGTTCAGGGGAGGTATTCTGGTCAGCTGCAAGTTTTGGAGAAGTCTTTCTCACGCTCGCACTCCAAACAATCAGAGCCACCATAGCAGCCAAGCTCAAACCTAACATTGCGACCAGCAAATTAAACTGGCGCTCATGATACTCTGACTCTAACTTAATGATCTGCTTGTTCACCGAGTTCTGCTTAATCTTATCGACTAAAAAGTTCAGCTGTGCGTAATCTACGAGCAATGCGGAAGCATCAGCCAGTAGTTGTTGAATCGCGTCTTGCTCTGGTATTTTCAACTTGTAAGATTTCTCGAGAATAGAATCAAAAGCTCGGTAAGTCGCCGATGAACTTTGGCTGTCTGAGTACATCGCCTCAAACACCACTACACCAAATTCATTTAGCAACGGTTTTAACTTGGGAGATATCTGCTTGTCTGCACGTAAAAGCTTGATGTTATCGACAATCTCTTGAACCTGACTTTCGATTGGAATGAACTCGTCAAATTTGTCCAAGAACTGGTCTGCCACATAAAGCAGTTGGTTTACGTCAGGGCGAAAAAATGCGTTCTGGAAATCGGATTCGATCTGAAGTCGAATCGAATAAACTAATTGAGCGTCAAGAGCTAACTCATTGATGCGTGAGACGCGAAGTGGTTCCGAGAAATAGAGTGACTGTCTTAATTCGTTAACGCGAATACCCAGCTCTTCGATTTGAGCAAGAGAGTTTGTGTAGGAACGGCTTAGGTTGAGAAGTGCCAATGAAGGAAGTAGCCACAGAACCAAAATCACAACTAAGAAAGTGGCTGGTTTATTAAAGCGAGTGGGCTTTGCTACTGATTGTTCCATCTATATTCCTTGTGCGTGTTAACTTGAAGCCATTATTGCTATGGCGAAGACACAAAGCACAAAAACAAGCGACAGCATCCTACTGCCGCTTACCTATTCACTTCGGACTATGACTTATTACGAGTCAGTTGGTCACGTAAGTTTGGCGGTGTGCCTTTAATCGTTAGTGTATCTGTCTCCGGATCATAGAAGATACGCTCGCCTAGAAGCAGACTATCAAAACTAACATTCAAACCGCCACCAGCACCAACAAATTTTGTTAGTTTACGCATAGTTGCGCGATCTGCAGGGAAGCTGTCTTCTAACTCGTAGCCTTGCTCACTAGTATAGTCAAAGAAGCTGGTGCCATCTGAGCTTGCTGGTAATTCGCCAGACAGTTCACGCACTTGAACCTCATCACCCGCTTTTAACTGCTCGTTACAGTAATCAGCAACCTGCTTTTTGTAGCTGATAGCTTCCTCTTTCTCTAATTTAGAATCAGAAACAAAATCTTCTACCGCTTGCATCAGCACCTGGTTTTGCAGTTTTGCATCCAGACCTACTTCCGCTTGAAGAAAATCTAAGAAGAAGTCGGCCACTTTACGACCAACACGTCCTTTAATGTACGTTAGGTAACGGTTTGACTCTTTGTCTGTCTCGTAAGTAGAAAGATCTAAGCGAGCTGCGATGTCCATTTTAGAGATATCTAAGTAGTCAGTCGCACTGATATCTAGCCCTTCTGTTACCTTCAAGCTTTGGTTTGAAGGCAGTAGACCAATGAAAAGGTAGTCAGTTGCAAGTGACTGATATTCAGCCATTACCAAGATGCCTTCATCAGCAAATGGGTATTTTGAAAGCTCGTCTTTTAGACGTTGCGCACTCTTTTGAGAAAAATCGTAAAAGTTTGTCTCACCAGCACGAAGTTGATGCAACCACTGTTGGAATTCGCTGTCAGATTTGAAAGAACCAAACCCTTTGCCTGCTTTTGAGTTAAAAACACGATGAAGTTCAGCAACTAGGCTTTCAGAAGAAGCATCGTTTTCTAGAGATTCAGCACGATAGTTAACAATCAGTTCTTCCTGATCGTTCTTGCTCAGCTGGTGTAAAATTACGTTGGAAAGGTGAAGGCTCATAGTGAAAATATTACCGTTCAGGTTTCAGTTGTCGTGCATAGTAGGTTATCATAAGCCGCTTTTACTATCATTATTAGAGTCCTTATGCCGATTATATCTAAATACACAGATGAACAAGTTGAAAAAATCCTAGCTGAAGTAGGTGCTGTACTATCTAAGCACAAAGCTTCACCAGAACTTTCACTGATGATCGCTGGAAATATCGCAACCAATGTCTTAAATCAGAACGTTGCTGCTTCACAACGCAAAGGAATTGCTGAAAAATTTGCCGAGGCTTTAATTTCTTCTCTTGAAGATAAAAAGTCTCACTAAATTTGATTGACGGATAAAAGAATTATAAATGGTAGACAGCGCAAACTCATATAGCGATCGTGTATCTCGACTGGTTGGTTGGGGTCACTGGTTTGCATTTTTCAACATCATTGCTGCGATGTTGATTGGTACTCGTTATATCACTCAATCTGCTTGGCCAGAAACCCTACTGGGTCAATTCTACTTGGCTGCTTCATGGGTTGGTCATTTCGGCTTTTTGGTATTTGCGCTCTATCTATTAGTGCTGTTCCCGCTCACATTTATTCTTCCGTCTAGGAAGTTATTACGTTTGGTTGCCGTTTGCTTTGCGACCATAGGTTTAACTGTCCTGTTGATTGATACTCAAACGTATCAAAATATAAACCTCCACCTGACGCCTGTCGTGTGGGAGGTTTTATTCAGTGGAGAGGAATCTGCATTTACGTCTGATTTGCAGCACCTCTTCATTGTTATGCCGCTTATTTTCTTATTGCAGCTTGGCCTATCTGAATGGGTTTGGCGTAAGCAGCGTAAACTTTCTCATAAACACATCGGCCGTCCAATTACCGCCGTCTTCTTCTTGTGTTTCATCAGTAGCCACCTGACTTACATGTGGGCTGATGCGTACTTCTATAACCCAATTACGAGCCAAAAAGCGAACTTCCCACTGTCTTACCCAATGACAGCGAAAAGCTTTATGGAGAAACATGGTCTGTTAGACCGTGAAGAATATCTAGAGCGTTTAGAAGCGAACAAAGGCAATGTAAACCTTGTTAGCTACCCGCTAGAAGAAATTCAGTACAACCGCCGCAGTGATGATTTGAACATCCTGATGGTGAGCGTGAATAACCTGCGCGCAGATGCTCTTAACGAAACATCGATGCCAAGCAGCTACGCATTCGCACAACAGTCGATCAATTTCACCAACCATTACAGTTCTAGCAACGACATGTTTGGTATTTTTGGCTTGTTCTACGGCCTTCCTAGCAGCTACGCAAGCAGTATTGAAGCTCAAGGTGCGAGTTCAGTTCTGTTGGATGTATTAGATAACCACAATTACAAGTTTGCTGCATTCAGCGGTGACAACTTTGACGATGCACTTTACTCGGACATCATCTTCCGAGGCCGTAAAATCATGTCAGAGCAAGCGACGTTTAATGACCACAGTGCAATCCAAGCCTGGTCAAACTGGGTGGAATCACCGAAAGCTAAACGTCCTTGGTTCAACTTTATTGAGCTAACAACATTGGACAACTTTGCAAGCTCAGAAGCAGAGTCAGACTCAGCGTTAACAACAGCAGAACGTTTTGCTGCTGATTACCAAAAGTCAGCTCAAGCAGCGGACGCACAACTTGCAACCATCTACGCTGAGTTGGAACGCTTAGACCTTATCGATAATACGGTGGTTATCATTACCTCCAATCACGGTACTGAGTTTAACGAAACCAAGACTAACAGCTGGGGTGCAAACTCTAACTACAGTCGTTATCAATTGCAGGTTCCGCTGTTTATCAGCTGGCCAGGTAAATCAGCGTCTGAGTACACTCACCGCTCTAGCCACTTAGATATTTCCGTAACACTAATGCAAGAGCTACTGGGTGTATCTTCAAACCCAACTGACTTTAGCAGCGGCCGCAGCTTGTTTGATGAGCGTAAGAGAAAATGGGTGCTTGCGGGTGATTCTCGTGAGTTAGCGCTTGTGACAGATAAGCAAACTACTGTGCTAGATAAGTTTGGTAACTACAAACTGTACGACCAAGATTACCAACGACTAAAAAATGTAAGCCCTCGCTTACCAGTACTTATGCAAGGTCTCACTGAATTGCAGCGATTCTACGCAAAAAATGATTAAATGATCACCAAACGAAGAAGGGAAGCCAATGGCTTCCCTTTTTTATTGCCGTTAATGACTAGAAAACAAGCAACAGAACAAATTTATGTAAATTAGGGGTTTACAAGATCCTCATGCCCTTATATTATTCACGCCACTGGAGGGATGGCTGAGTGGTCGAAAGCACCGGTCTTGAAAACCGGCAACCGTTAATAGCGGTTCTAGGGTTCAAATCCCTATCCCTCCACCACATTAGAGAAAGCCGCTGAGAAATCAGCGGCTTTTTTGCATCTAGGGTTTACTACTTATCTCTATGCTTTCCCCCTCACACTAAGTGAACCTTGAGTAGCTGTTAATACCGCAGGCTCTCGGTTATCTAGCGATACTCCTTCTATTACTTTGTCAGGCTTTCAGCTAAAGACTCCAGTTATTATCTATCTAGTTCACGACTCTCGTGACTCATGCAGTTCTTTAGCATTCTCTTTTAACTTTTAGCTATCCGTTTTTAGTTGTTGGTTACGATAAAACATCAGCAAAGCGCACAATAAATGGCCATTCAATACAAAAATATCGAAAAGCGTTCATAAATAAAGCAGTCAGTTAATAAGGGTATTTACAAGCCAAAGCCACCCTTATATTATACGCGGCATCGGAGGGATGGCTGAGTGGTCGAAAGCACCGGTCTTGAAAACCGGCAACCGTTAATAGCGGTTCTAGGGTTCAAATCCCTATCCCTCCACCACATTAAAGAAAGCCGCTGAGAAATCAGCGGCTTTTTTGTATCTGAAGAAAACCTAGCTTAGCAGGTCAACTATCCGCTGCTAGTGCTGCTTTCAAAAGCTGCATGTGAATCGGTACCAAATCTTGGTGCTGAGTGCGATAGCCTCCCCCAACAACACACGCCATCGGGATAGACTCTGATTTTGCTTGGTTAATCATGAAGCAATCTCGTTCAAAGATCCCTTGCGTCGATACATTCAAGTAACCCAACTCGTCATCTTGGTGGATATCGACACCTGCATCATAAATGATCAAATCAGGTTGGTGATGCGCAATCGCCAGCTTAGTCACTTGCTCAAAACAACGCAGAAACTCTTCATCTTCCGTTTCGCGATTTAGTGGCACATCCAGATCCGATAATGGCTTTCTTGCAGGGAAGTTTTTATCGCAGTGGAAAGACAAAGTGATGATCTCATCGCTCTCTTGACAGAGTGTCGCCGTACCATCGCCATGGTGTACGTCACTGTCTACGATCAGCACCTTATCAACCTGTTCAAAGGTAAGTGCATGCTTCGCTGCCAACACCAGATCATTCAACAAACAAAATCCGCTGCCGAAATCATGGTGCGCGTGGTGATAGCCTCCGCTCAAGTGAATTGCCAAACCACTCTCAATGGCCATGTCAGCTGCTAAGCAGGTTCCGCCGCTTGAATAGAGCGTCCTTTCAATCAGCTGTTCGCTCCAAGGAAACCCAATACGTCTCATCTTCGCGGCCGGCAAACTACCAGAGACAAGTAAATCGACATAGTCACTATCGTGGACCTGTTTGACTTGTTCAACCGACACCGGCTTTGGTTGGAACACTTCAAACTTACTCTTCCAGAGTGGATCGCTATCCATTAACGCTTCAACTGCACTATGTAACAACTGGTATTTGTTGATTGGGTAACGATGGCCTTCTGGTAAAGGCAGCTGCGAATAAATTGGGTGGTAAATTAAAGGAATCATAATCGAGTTAATTGCTTATCTTTCTCAAAATCATAACAGCCTCAGACTTGGCGACAACCCAAATTAATGATAACAATTATCATTAAGTGTATTCAGAGAAAGTAATGAAAAACCTAATACTTACCCTTGGGGTGATCTGTGGCTCAGCGACAGCAGTAATGATTTTTGTCGGAATGCTAATGGCCAGTTGGTGGGCCGTTGATTTTCTGGTGTTAAGCCATCAAACTTAACTAATTGAACTGAAAAGGAATCACCATGAGCGTTATTTTTATTACTGGAGCAAACCGAGGCATTGGTTTAAGCCTAACTCAGCAATATCTGAAAGACAATCACACCGTTTACGCTACCTATCGTGATACCTCATCAGCGAATGAGTTACTGTCACTCGCAGAACATCACAGCAACTTGACCTGCATTCAACTAGACATCACTGATTACCAAGCCACCAGCAGGCTACCCAATCAACTCCAGCCCATTGATATTCTAATTAACAATGCAGGCTATTACGGCCCTAAAGGTTATGGACTGGGTAACACCAACGTAGAAGAGTGGCGACGCGTTTTTGAGGTCAACACTATTGCGCCATTGAAGCTAGTTGAAACACTTCTCCCTATGCTAGAAGCCAGTGAAGTGAAAAAGATAGCTTGCTTGTCTTCTCGAGTTGGCAGCATGGCAGAAAACACCTCTGGCGGAGGCTACATCTATCGTTCTTCTAAAGCGGCTCTCAACTCAGTAGTTAAAAGTCTAAGCAACGATCTAACCAGTAACGGCTTCACGGTCTTGGCACTGCACCCAGGTTGGGTACAGACAGAAATGGGTGGTCCTAATGCTCTTATTGATACAGACACTTCAGCGTCTGGTCTTATTAAAGTCATCGAATCTGCCAGAACTGAAGTAAGTGGTCACTTCTTCAATTTCGATGGCAGTGAAATAGACTGGTAGGTAACCCATGAATCTTCGCCTTCTTACAAACTTCGTACGACGCTCACTACTGATTTTAATCACCGTGGTGCTCGGAGGGTGTTTTGGGGAAGGTCCTGGAGACTTGTTCGATGACTATCAAACCAAGGTAGCCAGAGTGCAAGATGCTGAAGAGCTCAAACAAGACTGGGAGTTTGAGGGGTTGCCAAGAAAGCGAGAGTTATTGCTAAACGTCCCCTCTGTTTCTATTGGGCTCATCGACAGCTATCAACTTCGCCAATGTGGGCTTTTCAACCTGATTGCTGAGCGTAACTCAGTGCTCGGAAAAGTCGCGGACGAATTCCGCAATTACGATTATCAAGTTGCTCTACTCGAAGGCGTAGGCAAGTGCTTATCCAGTGATGAGCTAGACCCAGAAATCATCGAACTCTTGAGACGGATCGAGCAACAGAAGCTCGCTCAGTTTCCGCTCCATCAATGGAACCTGATTTATGCTAGCGATGCCATGCAGTCACAGCTGCGCGGTAGTCAGTGGCTACGTCATGATATTGCTCAACAAGTAAGACAGACGAGCGACGCCTTGGAGCATCTTAACCATTCGTTAAATACACCACTTGTTTCGGGCAAAACCACAGAGGTGCAAGAGGTGTTAGAGAAGAGCTCTACCCTTGGGGATCTGTATTATTCGCTTGCGCGCGCGTCGGTTGAACTCGATACCATCACCGAGCAACTCACTACTTTTGATGCCAATATCATCTGCGGAAAACAACGCGACACCACTAAGTTCCGTTACCTCAACAACGTATTCGAACAACAGTATATTGGCAAAGTACAGCCGTATATGGCGCAACTGGATGGCTACTATCAACAGCTCGCTCCGCAGCTGGCAATATTTGATGCTCAGCCAGAACTGCACAGCTACTACTTCCCCATCCAAGACACGCACCAAGCCTTTCGTGCATCAACGCGTCGCCATGTTGAGTATTGGCAACAGTTATTTAAGCGCTGTGGGCGTAAAGTCGGACGCTAACTGGAACACTTGCAAACGCTAGCTTTAAGATCCTTTTTTAGCTGAAGCGCCTTTCTTGGCATAGGTACCTTTCTTGGCATAAGACTTCTTCGTACCGCCACCTTTGCGACGTTTAAAAGCGGGTCTCTCAACTTTAGGGAGATGACGAAGCGATTCCGGCACTTCCCCTATTTTCACTCGCCCCATTAGGCCATCAATCTTGCTTTCCAGCGCTTGCATGAAAGGTTGATACGCTTGGTTACGCTCGGCCATGCCCTGTAACTGGTGTTCCCAGTGTGCCGTCATGTCCGGAAAGGTCGAATCCTCAGGTAGGGCATGAATCAAACCTCTACCTGCAGGGCTACTATGAATACTCTTACCCTGGCGCGTTAGCAGTTGCCTTTTGAAAAGCGTATCCAGAATGCCCGCACGAGTCGCCTCTGTTCCAAGACCATCAGTCTCTTTCAAAATAGCTTTCAGGTCCTTGTTCGCGACAAAACGCGCGATACCTGTCATCGCTTGAAGCAATGTCGCTTCCGTGAAATGCTTTGGTGGTTCGGTTTTCTTATCGCCAATGACCCCTTCACGGCAGGTCAACACGGTTCCTTTATCTAGCGGTGGAACTGTATCAGTGCCATCACCTTTCTCTTCGGTGTCGGTTTTACCCATCAACACTTTCCAACCCGGGTTGATAAGCTGACGCCCTTTCGCGATGAACACACCACCAGCGATATCAAAAACCAATTTAGCATCCGCAAACACAGCCGGTGGGTAGAACTGCATCAGATACTGGCGAGCAATTTGTTGATAGATTTTCATCTCATTGGCAGACAAACCATTCACCGATGATTTCTTCGGTGTTGGGATGATTGCGTGGTGAGCATCAACCTTACTGTCGTTCCATGCTTTTGATTTCAGTGAGAGGTCTGCACCTTGCGCACCACTTTGTAGCTCTTTCGCATTATTGGCGATGGCGTCTACAATTGATTCTCGCTGAGAGTAGTGCTCTTTAGGAAGGTAGCGGCTATCGGAGCGTGGGTAAGTGATAAGCTTGTGCTTCTCATATAAAGACTGACAGGTGTCCAACACCTGCTGAGCACTCATGCCAAAACGTTTGGAGGCATCAATCTGCAAGGCAGACAGAGAGTAAGGAAGTGGCGCTGCTTGTTTACTTTGCTTCTGCTCTGACTCTGTGACAGTTGCAGGTTGGTTTGCGATTCTCTGAGCGACGTTTTCAACCAACTTTCGGTTGAGTACACGGCCTTCTTCGTCTTGCCACGGCTTACAGGCTTCACTTGGTTTCCAGCGAGCACGAATATCAAAGCTCTGCCCGTTATTTTGGTAAGGAATCAAGGCATGCAAAGTGAAGTAATCTTTGGGAATGAAGTTTTCGATCTCTTCATCACGTCTCACCACTAAACCAAGTACTGGTGTCTGCACACGCCCTACCGACAATACGCCTTGATAACCGGCTTTTTGTCCAAGCAAGGTATAAGCTCGAGTCATGTTCATACCATACAGCCAATCGGCTCTAGAGCGGGCCAATGCTGAAACAGAAAGAGGGATAAAATCGCGATTGCTGCGCATTTGAGAGAGTGCACGTTTTACAGCAGGTAAGTTTAAGTCACTGATAAGCAGCCTTTCCATCGACTCTTTCTTGGCTTTAGATACTTTGCAGTAATCAATCACTTCATCAACCAGCAGCTGCCCTTCTCTGTCCGGGTCTCCGGCGTGAACTATTTGAGTGGCGTCCTTCAATAGCTTTCGGATCACCGTGAGCTGTTTGCTTGAAGTCTTGCGTGGTCTTAGCTGCCATTGCTCTGGCACGATAGGAAGATCAGCCAAGTTCCATTTCTTGTAACGCTCGTCATAAGCGTCTGGCTCAACCTGTTCCAATAAGTGTCCAATACACCAAGTCACTACATCACCGTTACCACATTTGATGAACCCTTGGTCTTTCTTCTGTGGATTAGGCAGTGCAGCGGCGATCGCACGGCCGAGGCTTGGTTTTTCAGCAATAATAAGGCGAGACATGTTTTTCCAGATGCTACAAACAATTAGGGCCACATTATCTAATGTGACCCTAATAAATCAAGAAAAACTGGTTGTTTATACAGTTAACATTCCACTATTCAGCTTCAGGGCTCTTTACAAGAACTCAACAAACTTAGAGAAGTCACGCTCTGGCACTTTCATTGGCGTACAGCCCGGAGTACCTAGGTATAGGAAACCAACGATCTCGTCGTCGCCTTCTAGACCGAATGCTTGATGTACTTCTGGGTGGAACATCCATTTGCCTGAACGCCAAAAACCTTGGAAACCTTGAGCGACTGCGGCCATTTGCATCGCTTGCGCCGCACAGCCTGCAGAAAGGTGCTGTTCAATCGCTGGTACTTTCTCGTGTTCGGTGACTTTAGCAATCACGGTGATCACCATAGGAGCACGGAACGGCGCCTTTTTCACTTTCTCGATCACCGCTTCTTCGCTTTCTTCCGCTTCAGCAGCACGAACCAAGATGTCAGATAGCTTCTGTAGCCCTGAACCTTGCGCGATAACAAAGCGCCATGGTGTTAATGCACCGTGGTCAGGGGCACGCAAGCCCGCTTTGATGATATTTTCTAACGCGACACCTTCAGGTGCTGGATCAGAGAGTTTTGCGATAGAGCGTCGGTTGAGCAGTAGATCCAAAGCATCCATTTGAAGTCCTTACTATTTCTTTATTATTTGTATACTTGAACTTTAGCACAGAATACAAACGATAATAAATCTCAACGACTGCTCATTTGACCTAGATTGGAAACAATAAAGGCTCCTAAATCTATGACTTAGGAGCCTTGCTCAAATATCTATCTAGGCATATTAGACAAGCATATTTACCAATAAGATTATGGCTTGTCGCTTTATCTATAACTTAATCGCTAGCTCAACACCTTGACGGATTGCGCGCACAGCATCTAGCTCACCAGCATAATCGGCACCACCAATCACGTGCAGTTTGCCACCGAACTCTTGCCACATATCCTCAAACGGTCTCACTGATACTTGACCTGCACACACGATAACGGAATCAGCATCTAACACCTGATCTTGCTTACCAACGCTGATATGCAAACCTTGGTCATCAATCTTGTTGTAGCTCACACCCCCCAACAGATTCACACCACGCTTTTCTAGTGTGCGTTTGTGAATCCAACCTGTGGTCTTGCCAGGGCCTTTACCAACACGACCCGCTTTGCGCTGCATCACCCAAACCGTTTTGTCACTGAATGAATCCGGGTAAGGATACAGACCACCTGGGTGTTCCATATTCTTATCAATGCCCCACTCATGCAGCCAATCGTCTAGACTGTGTGACGTTGGCTCGGTGAGCATAGTTGCCACATCGACCCCAATACCACCAGCACCAACAATCGCGACCTTTTCGCCTACTGGTGTCTTTTCGCGAATTAAGGTTTGGTAATCGACCACGTTCTCGTGCTCAATGCCTTCGATATTCAGTTTTCTTGGCTCTACACCCGCCGCCATCACCACTTCATCGTACTTGAGCAGCATCTCAAACGTGGCTTCAGTATCCAGCTTCAGATTCACGCCTGATGCATCGATTTGGTTAGCAAAATAACGAATCGTTTCTCTAAATTCTTCTTTGCCTGGGATTTGCATTGCCAGTCTAAACTGACCACCGATACGATCGTTCTTCTCTAGCAAGTCTACCTTGTGGCCGCGCTGCGCCAATGTTGTCGCACAAGCCAAGCCTGCAGGGCCAGCACCCACTACCGCAATCGTCTTAGTAGCTGGCGCGGGTTGAACAACAATTTCAGTCTCATAACAAGCTCGTGGGTTAACCAAACAGCTCGCACGTTTCCCTTTGAACACGTTATCAAGGCACGCTTGGTTACAACCGATACAGGTGTTAATGAACTGGGCTTGGTCTTGTGCGGCTTTGTTAACGAAATCAGGGTCAGCCAAGAAAGGTCGAGCCATGGAGACCATGTCGGCCTGACCGGAGCTGATAATACGTTCTGCTTCTTCCGGAGTATTAATACGGTTACATGTAATCACTGGAATAGAAACATACGGTTTCACTTTCTCAGTTACCCATGAGAAAGCACCACGTGGTACTTGTGTCGCGATAGTGGGGATACGTGCTTCATGCCAACCAATACCTGTATTGATAATGGTAACGCCCGCCTCTTCAAGCTTTTGAGCCAATAACACAACATCTTCAAAGGTGCTGCCTTGCTCAACCAAATCCAGCATCGACAGTCGGAAGATAATAATGAAATCATCGCCCACAGCTTCGCGGATCGATTTCACGATCTCTAGCGGGAAACGCATACGCTTTTCATAAGAACCGCCCCACTCGTCGTAACGCATGTTGGTACGCTTACAAATGAATTGGTTAATCAAGTAACCTTCAGAACCCATGATCTCAATGCCATCGTAGCCTGCGACTTGAGCAAGTTCGGCACTGTTGGCAAAGGCACTGATGGTCTTTTTAATTTGGCGAGGGCTCATTTCACTTGGCGCAAACTTGGCGATTGGTGCTTTTATACCCGAAGCACTTTGCGCGAATGGGTGCATTGCGTATCGACCAGCGTGCAGTAGCTGCAACGCAATTTTCCCACCGTGCTTATGTACCGCTTCGGTAACAACTTGGTGTGCTTTTGCGTGCTTAACTTTGCTGAATTCAGCACTAAACGGAGATAACCTGCCACGTAAGTTCGGAGAAAAGCCACCTGTAACAATTAGGCCAACGCCTCCTTTTGCTCGCTCTTCGTAAAACGCAGCGAGTTTATGCAGGCCTTCTTTGTGCTCTTCTAAACCTGTGTGCATTGATCCCATCAATACACGGTTTCGTAACTGAGTAAATCCAAGATCGAGTGGTTCAAGTAAATGTGGGTACATGGCAGACATCACTTCTATTATTTATCCTTGTGGTCTGACCACAGTATAGCTCAATCACCAAAAGTTCAAACAACCGTTTACATTTTTGTAACACCGATCATAGTGCTGAAGGTATTAGTCGTTCAGAAGTTCTTAATTTGGCTACACTTAATGAGAATATAAATCGATTAACACTTCTTGGTATAGTTTGAATTAGGGAATTATCGTAGGATACTAAGCAGTTCATATTATTGAGATTAATGGTACTGCTGCTTGTTAAAGCGACGTAATCTCACTGCGGAGACAGAATGAAAAAAATATTCAAATTTATAGGCATGATCTTCAAAGGGATTTGGAAGCTGATTACGTTTATACGTGTTGCGCTTGTTAACTTAATCTTCTTACTTAGTATCGCCGTTATCTACTTTGTTTACTTCCACTCAGACACTGCACAACCAACTGTGCCTCAACAATCAGCTTTAGTGCTTAACCTGTCGGGTCCGATTGTTGAACAAAGTCGCTATATTAACCCAATGGACTCCGTCACTGGCTCGCTGCTTGGTAAGGAGCTGCCAAAAGAAAACATTCTTTTTGATATCGTTGAAACGATTCGCTACGCCAAAGACGATGACAATGTAACTGGTATTGTTTTGGCACTTAAAGAACTGCCAGAGACCAACCTAACTAAGCTGCGCTACATTGCAAAAGCCTTGAATGAGTTTAAAGCTTCAGGGAAGCCAATTTATGCGGTAGGTGACTTCTACAACCAAAGCCAATACTACCTAGCAAGCTACGCAACTAAGGTATATATGTCGCCTGATGGTGGTGTACTTCTTAAAGGTTACAGCGCCTACTCGCTTTACTACAAAACCTTATTAGAGAAGCTTGATGTGAACACTCATGTGTTCCGCGTGGGTACTTACAAATCCGCTATTGAACCCTTCATTCGTGACGACATGTCTGACGCAGCAAAAGAGTCGGCATCACGTTGGTTAGGCCAACTATGGAGTGCTTACGTTGACGATGTGAGCCACAACCGCCAAATTGATGCGAAGACGCTCAACCCAAGCATGGACACTTTCTTAAAAGAGCTTGAGTCTGTCGATGGTGACATCGCTAAACTAGCAGAAAAGCTTGGCTTAGTAGATGAGCTAGCCACTCGCCAGCAAGTTCGACTAGAGCTCGCAGATGTGTTCGGCAGTGATGGTCAAGACAGTTACAACGCGCTTGGCTACTACGAGTACCGTGCAACCATGCTTCCAGACATGAACAGTCAATCACACGATGTTGCTGTAATTGTTGCTAGCGGCGCTATTATGGATGGCAAACAGCCACGTGGCACAGTGGGTGGCGATACAACCGCGGCTCTACTTCGCCAAGCTCGTAACGATGACAAAGTTAAAGCCGTCGTTCTTCGAGTGGATAGCCCTGGCGGCAGCGCATTTGCTTCAGAGGTCATTCGCAATGAAATAGAAGCAATTAAGCAAGCGGGTAAACCTGTTGTTGTTTCAATGTCTAGCCTTGCCGCTTCTGGCGGTTACTGGATCTCTATGGGCGCAGACAAGATCCTTGCTCAACCAACAACGTTAACTGGCTCGATTGGTATTTTCAGTGTCATCACTACCTTCGAAAAAGGTTTGAACGACATTGGCGTTTACACGGATGGCGTTGGCACATCACCTTTCTCTGGCCTTGGTATCACGACCGGCTTAACTGATGGTGCTAAAGATGCATTCCAGATGGGTATCGAACATGGCTACCGCCGATTCATCGGTCTAGTTGGAG
Source organism: Vibrio sp. IB15 (assembly GCF_016406055.1). NCBI lineage: Bacteria > Pseudomonadati > Pseudomonadota > Gammaproteobacteria > Vibrionales > Vibrionaceae > Vibrio > Vibrio sp. IB15. The sequence goes on along the minus strand of NZ_JAEFCE010000070.1, from coordinate 5,986 downwards.
AAAACCGTGAAATGGGTGTTGATGCGGTCGATAAAATTGCTCAAGGCCGCGTATGGACAGGCCAAGACGCTATGCAAAATGGTCTAGTCGATGAAATTGGTGACTTCGATGATGCGATTGCAGCCGCCGCTTCACTTGCAGAACTCGAAAGCTACAACATCTACTGGGTAGAAGAGCCACTTTCAGCTACTGAGCAGTTTATTCAAGAATTTATGAACCAAGTTCAGATGTCGATTGGTCTTGATATTCAGTCAATGATACCAAGCAGTTTACAGCCTGTTACGCAGCAGTTAGCTCAAGATAGCCAACTATTAAGCAACTTTAACGACCCACAAGGCCGCTACGCTTTTTGCTTAAACTGCCAAGTTCAATAATTTAAGCTCAACGCTTTATTATCAAGGGGCGCCTCTGTGTGAGGCGCCTCTTTTTATTACATAATAATTCGCTATAATCGCCCACCTGTTCCCTACATCACACTAAAGTAATAATCGCCATGGAAAGAAAACACATCTATATCGCGTACACCGGCGGCACAATCGGCATGCAAAAATCGCATGATCACGGCTATGTCCCTGTTGCTGGATTCATGGATAAACAGCTTGCTAGTATGCCTGAATTCCATCGCCCAGAGATGCCTGAGTACACCATCCACGAATACTCGCCATTGATGGACTCTTCAGACATGACGCCACTTGATTGGCAGACTATCGCTGATGACATCCGCGCGAACTACGACAAATACGATGGTTTCGTTATCCTGCACGGTACTGACACTATGGCGTACACCGCTTCTGCGTTGTCTTTCATGCTAGAAAACCTTGGCAAACCTGTGATTGTAACCGGCTCTCAGATCCCACTTGCTGAGCTACGTTCTGACGGCCAAGCAAACCTATTGAATGCACTGCACATCGCAGCGAACTACCCAATCAATGAAGTGACACTGTTCTTCAACAACAAATTGATGCGTGGTAACCGCAGCACTAAATCACATGCTGATGGCTTCAATGCGTTTACCTCTCCAAACCTTAACCCGCTGTTGGAAGCTGGTATCAATATCCAGCTAAGCAACAACGTTGTAGTCAACGAGCAACCTGAAGGTGAGTTCAAGGTTCATAACATTACACCGCAACCAATCGGCGTAATCACTATGTACCCAGGCATCTCACACGAAGTGATCCGTAACACGTTACTACAACCTGTTAACGCGATGATCCTGCTTACTTTTGGTGTTGGTAATGCACCACAAAACCCAGAGCTACTTCAGCACCTAAAAGACGCATCAGAGCGCGGTGTTATCGTGGTAAATCTAACCCAATGTTTAGCCGGTAAAGTAAACATGGGTGGTTACGCGACGGGTTGTGCACTTGCTGAAGCAGGTGTGGTCAGTGGTTATGATATGACACCAGAAGCGGCATTAGCGAAACTTCATTACCTATTAAGCCAAAACCTAAGCTACGAAGAAGTGAAAACTCAGATGCAGCAAGTACTGCGTGGTGAGATGAGCTTGTAAGCTCGTTAGGATTCATCTTGAGCGGCTGCTCTTCTATGATGTGAGCAGCATTTTAACGTGAGCCAAATCGTTTTATTGTTTATAAATAAACGACTTAACGTAAAAGGGGTGGCACTACGCCACCCCTTTGTTGTAATTTAAAGCCTAATGATTTGGGTTAACTCTCACAATATCTTCTTGATCTGACTTAAACTGTTTCTTGAGTTCAGATTTAGACTTAAAGCTAATTTCGCCACCAGCGGCAATTGTCATGTGTTGAGCTTCAGAGTTATGTTTAGATTGGTATAACATAACCGCCTGCATACACGAATCGCGCTGCTCTTTAGAAAGCGCTGTTCCTTCTGGCCATTTACCCGTTTCAACTGCGTAGGTTAAACGTTCGTAGACCTCGGGTGTCATTGCGCTAAGAAGTTGTTCTGCATCCATGGTAAAGCCTTAGTGTTAACAATTTTCACCAGAAAATAACTCTTAACAGAATTGAGTCAAGAACCTAACCGATAATAAGTGCATTTGATCACAAGTGAAGGAATATGAAAATTATGAAATGGTTGGCAATTAGCCTATTACCTTTCACTCTGGTTGGGTGTCTTGAGGGCAACAAAAATACCGATCAGTTGTGCCAGAGCAATCCTGGGTTGCGCTGTGAACAGCTGAACATGAACGACGGACAGTGCCGTGTAGCGCGTACCGACCTTATCTGGCATCGCTTTGAAGTTCAAAAACAACCAACCGAAATCAATAAGATCAAAGAGTTCGAATTGGTCACAGCCTATAAAAAATGTCTTGAGCTTGCCGCGCAGATAGAAACGATCGATCAATCTAAACTTCAAGAACGTCGCTTTACTTCTTTAATGCACAGCATCGAAGAGTCTGAACGCATTGTTAGTGAACTGTCTCAATCAGACACGCCAGAAACGCTCTACTTCTTGTGGTCACAAAACGGGGATACCAACGCAAGACGCAGCTTCTTACAACTAGAAGGAACAGAAGCGTTGAATACGGCAGAGATGCAGTATGCCCTAGCGACTTTCTACACCACTCGAGACCATGTAAAGACGTTAAAACTACTTAATAACGCATTGACCTTATCGAGTAATTCGAACGTCAACACTGAAATTTTTAAGTCGATGGCCAGTATTAATCACAGCCTAGGCAATATGGAAGAAGCATACGTATGGGCAATGGTCGCTAAAGACTTTAATGTGCCTATCGCATCGGAGTCTGAGCTCGCTGTTCTCTATCACTTTGAAAAGCCAAAATATAAGCAGTTGAATAAAGACGCAGACAAAATTGTTGAAGCCATTGAAGACGGCGTTTACAGCCCTGCTGTTGTAAAAAGCTACGAGTAATCTTAGGCGACCAAATAGCCTCTTCAACAAATTTAAAAAAAACAGCTACCATCATGGTAGCTGTTTTTATTTGTACTAGAGTTAACGCTGAAATCTTGGGCTGTTCATTACAATTTCATCGACAAATGCGATCTGTAAGGATTAAACAATAGTGACAGGTTATTTCGTACTTTCGTCATTTTTGTTGAAAATTAACGACACAGAATTAACACAAAAACGTTCGCCAGTTGTCTTCGGACCATCAGGAAAAACGTGACCTAGGTGGCTATCGCAGGCACTACAACGAATCTCTACACGCTTCATTCCGTGACTTAGATCTTCTATATAGCGTATTGCTGTATCGTTTACAGGAGCATCGAAGCTCGGCCACCCGCACCCAGAATCATATTTGTTATCCGACAGGAATAATGGGGCTTGGCAGCATGTGCAGCTATACACACCCGTCTTATGGTTGTGTAACAATTTTCCGCTAAAAGGGGCTTCAGTACCACGCAAACGACACACTTCAAACTCATCGTCTGTTAGGCGCTCACGCCAGTATTCATCAGGCTTTATCATCTTTTCTTCCTTTTGAATCACGTTAATATCTCTCCACATTCTCATTTATTATATTTACTTTTTCCTATAAAGGCTTGCATATGAGTCGTTTTGTAGCACATACTTTCTCACAAGAAAACATTGTACATATACACTCATAAGTGAATCGTCATTTAGAGGTATTTTACCCAACTGGAAGGGTGCAGAACCACTAGCAATGGTCAATTTTCAACCACTTACACTCAATTGTTAAGAAAAGCGTCGCTTTTTTTTGACATTAAACAAGTTAAGTCGGATTATCTATTGCAGATTTAGACTGGATTCTGTAATTTTACTACCAGTTATCTTTAATCAGAAATTAAGTTGTGGAGCAACTACAATGACTATCAAAGTAGGTATTAATGGTTTTGGCCGTATCGGTCGTTTCGTATTCCGTGCAGCGCAAGAGCGCAATGACATCGAAGTTGTTGGTATCAACGATCTTATCGACGTTGAATACATGGCATACATGCTGAAGTACGACTCAACTCACGGCCGTTTCAACGGTACTGTTGAAGTTGAAGGCGGTAACCTAATCGTTAACGGTAAAACTGTACGTGTTACAGCTGAGCGTAACCCAGAAGATCTTAAGTGGGATGCAATCGACGTAGACGTTGTTGCTGAAGCAACTGGTCTTTTCCTAACTGACGAGACTGCACGTAAGCACATCACTGCTGGTGCTAAGAAAGTTGTTCTTACTGGTCCTTCTAAAGACGCAACTCCAATGTTCGTTATGGGCGTTAACCAAGCAACTTACGCTGGTCAAGACATCGTTTCTAACGCTTCTTGTACTACTAACTGTCTTGCACCTATCGCTAAAGTTCTTAACGACAAGTGGGGCATCGAGTCTGGTCTAATGACTACAGTTCACGCTACTACAGCAACTCAAAAAACTGTAGATGGTCCTTCTGCTAAAGACTGGCGCGGTGGCCGTGGTGCTTCTCAAAACATCATCCCATCTTCAACTGGTGCTGCTAAAGCTGTAGGCGTTGTTCTTCCAGAACTAAACGGCCTTCTAACTGGTATGGCTTTCCGTGTACCAACAGCTAACGTTTCTGTAGTTGACCTAACAGTTAACCTAAAAGAAGCTGCTTCTTACGAAGAAATCTGTGCTGCAATGAAAGAAGCTTCTGAAGGCGAAATGGCTGGCGTTCTAGGTTACACTGAAGACCAAGTTGTTTCTCAAGACTTCATCGGCGAAGTTAACACTTCAGTATTCGATGCTAAAGCTGGTGTTGCTCTAACTGACAAATTCGTTAAAGTTGTATCTTGGTACGACAACGAAATCGGTTACTCAAACAAAGTTCTTGACCTAATCGCTCACATCTCTAAGTAATTTTTTTTTAGAAATAGCTTTAGATAAGCATTAGCAAAGACTGTTTTGAGCAGACTTTGAAAAAGGCGACCTTAGTGTCGCCTTTTTAATACCTGCTATCTTTTAACTTCGTCTATTTGAATCCACCAAGATAGCCCAAACGTAAAATTCAATTCCAATACTGGTTTGCTTGCACCTCTCATCACAAGCTTGAATCGAGTCAGCATTTGAATTCAATTTCCTTAGAAGGATCATGTAATGGATTTATCAACTCTACCTGCACTGGCTGTACTTTCTGACAACGTGACTATTGTTGAACACCAAGGTATAAAACTAGTTCGCGTTATTCACGAGAAGGCAGATGCGGCGATTTCACTGTTTGGCGGTCATGTTGTGTCGTTCCAACCACAAGGTCAAGAAGACCTAATTTGGATGAGTCAACAAGCTAAGTTTGATGGCAAAACAGCATTGCGTGGTGGTATTCCAGTATGTTGGCCTTGGTTTGGTCGCATTGCGGCACCTGCGCATGGATTTGCACGCTCAAGTGAATGGCAATTAGTTGAGCACCGTGAAAGTGAAGCGGGTGTGATTGTAAGCTTAGGTCTGAAGCCTAGTGAAGAGACGCTGGCAGTATGGCCTCATCAGTTCGATGCTCGCCTAAATGTTGAGATTGGTGATGAGCTAAAAGTAACATTAGATGTGAAGAACACAGATTCTCAACCATGGACTTTCTCTGGTGCGCTGCACACTTACCTAAACGTTGCAGACATCCATAACACAACCACCACAGGTATGGGTGCTGAGTACATCGACAGCTTACAAGGTGGCAAGATCTGCCAAGGCGGTGCTGAGCTTGTGCTAACCGACACCATTGACCGAGTGTACACTCAGCCAGAAGCGCAAATCTTAGTTGCGGACAAAAAACTTGAGCGTACTTTAACAGTTGAAAACCAAGGCCATAACTCTGCGGTCTTGTGGAACCCTTGGGCAGAAGGTGCTGCTGGTATGGGCGACATGCAAGATGATGGCTACCTCACCATGCTATGTGTTGAATCAACATTGCACGCGCCAAGTTTAGAGTCAGGTAAAACACTTCAGCCTGGCGAGAACCACCAGCTGATTACAACGATTTCTGTTCAGTAAACTGTTCACTACGCAAGATATATTAAAGGCCGGTTCACTCCCTGTCTCTTGATCACAAGTCTGGTTAATCAAGAGACTTGGCGAGTTCATACC
>NZ_JAEFCE010000006.1:0-117445 GCF_016406055.1 Vibrio sp. IB15 | reverse complement strand
CCAGTTGAGGTTTATGAATGAATCAGACGAGTTATCTAAGAGCAGTTGTGAGCAGGTATTAAAAGGCAAAGCGTGGAAGTTAATGTGGCTCAAGTTGGAGAGCAAAAAACTACCGAAAGAAGCGCCTAATATATCATGGGCTTACAACGGTATTGCTCGGTTAGGTGGTTGGAAGAATACCAAGCGAACAGGTCGCGCTTCTATAAAGACGTTATGGCAAGGATGGCTTAGGTTACAAACCATCCTTGAAGGGTATGAACTCGCCAAGTCTCTTGATTAACCAGACTTGTGATCAAGAGACAGTCCTTGTGGAAGCCTTTTTACTTTGTAGGCTTGAATATCTGGGGCTATCAAGCCTTCGAATACACATCACGTTCACCTAGCCAGCGATTGATGATCGCCTTAGCGTTATCGGGATAGCTGTCATGAATATGGCGTGCGATACGCTGCACTTCGGGGATTAAACGTTGGTCTCGTACTAAGTCGGCAATCTTGAAATCAGCCAAGCCTGTTTGTTTAGTACCAAGCAGCTCACCAGGGCCACGGATCTCTAAGTCTCGCTGAGCAATCACAAAGCCATCGTTACTTTCACGTAGCACCCCTAAGCGCTTCTGAGCGGTTTTTGATAGCGGAGAGTGATACAGTAGTACACAGTGGCTTGCGACCGAACCACGGCCAACACGACCGCGTAATTGGTGAAGTTGAGCTAGGCCAAGACGCTCTGGGTTCTCGATGATCATTAAGCTCGAATTCGGAACATCCACACCCACTTCAATCACCGTAGTCGCAACCAATAGGTGCAGTTTGTTTTCTTTGAACTCCTGCATCACTGCTTGTTTTTCGGCAGGTTTCATTCGGCCGTGTACTAAACCAATTTTCACATCAGGCAGTTTTCGTTGCAGCTCTTCTGCGGTGTCTGCAGCAGCTTGCGCTTCCAATACTTCAGACTCATCAATCAGTGTGCACACCCAATAGGCTTGCTTACCCTCATTGAGGCAGGCATTACGCACGCGTTCGACGATGTCATCACGCTTGGTATCTGGAATTGCCACAGTTTGAATGGGCGTTCGACCCGGTGGTAATTCATCAATGATTGAGGTTTCGAGATCGGCGTAGGTCGTCATTGCCAATGTTCGTGGAATTGGCGTTGCTGTCATCACTAACTGGTGAGGATAGTAGCCTTGCTTAGCGCCTTTCTCACGTAGCTCTAGTCGCTGGTGGACACCGAATCGGTGTTGCTCATCAATGATGACTAAGCCAAGGTTTTTGAACTCGACGTGTTCTTGGAATAGGGCATGAGTACCGACCACCATTTGCGCTTCGCCGCTGGCAATTCGCGCCAGCTCAGTCTCACGAGCTTTGCCTTTGAGTTTGCCTGCCAACCAACCGACTTGAATGCCCATGGCTTCAAACCAGTTGGCGAAATTGATCGCGTGCTGCTCAGCCAATAGTTCCGTTGGTGCCATCAGTGCTACTTGCTGGCCATGTTCCAGTGCGCGAACAGCCGCTAGTGCAGCAACCAAGGTTTTACCTGAACCTACATCCCCTTGCACTAAGCGCATCATTGGGTGTGGCTTTTCTAAGTCAGTTTCAATCTCTTGGGTTACGCGTGCTTGAGCATTGGTTGGCGAGAATGGCAGCTGAGCCAGTAGCTTATCTTTGAGTGTATTCACTGGAGGAAGCGGCATCGCTTTGTCTTGCTGTCCTTTACTGCGGACCGACAGCATCGATAGGTTTTGAGCCAGTAGCTCTTCCATAATCAAGCGCAGCTGTGCTGGGTGTTTACCTTCATCAAACAACTCTAGGTCGATGCCCGGAGGCGGTCTGTGAATGGTATGCAGTGCTTGTGCGAGAGTGATTTGGTGGTCGTACAAACCCGACGGTAGCAGTTCATTGACGGCTGCTTTGTCGATCAGTTCTAATGCTTGGTCGGTCAGGTTACGCAGCGTGACTTGTCTCAGTCCTTCAGTGGTTGGGTACACCGGAGTCAGGTTCGCTTCCACGTCTGGTTTCTGTCTTGGAGCAAAGAATTTGTAATCCGGATGGACGATCTCAAGTCCCATATTACCACGCTTGATTTCACCATAAGCATGGACTTGCTTGCCCTCGGCAAAGTTGTTCTTCATACCGGCGGTGAAGTTGAAAAAGCGCAGTGTAATGGTGCCATTACCATCACTGATCTTTACCGCCAACATCTTACGTTTACCGAAAATGGTATCCACACTCATCACCTTGCCTTGGACAGCGGCCCAGATTCCAGCGTGCAGTTTGATGATCGGATAGATTCGCGTTCTATCTTCATAACGTAATGGCAGATGAAACAGTAGGTCTTGTACATTGCTAAGCCCAACCTTTTCCAGTTTCTCTGCGACTTTGGCGCCGACTCCAGATAAAGAGTTGAGAGGGATAGCAGATAAAAGCTGTGACATAACAAGGCTCATAAACGTAAGAGTGATGATCTATTCAAGCATTTTACTGGATTTTTGTACAGGATAAAGCTTAGAAGCAGATACGGGATGCGAGTAAACGAGATACGAAGAGATAAGAGCAGATTCGGGATGCGGGTAAACGAGATTCGAAAAGACTAAGAGCGAGTGCGGGGTGTATGTAAATGGGATATGAGAGTAATAGGGCGCTATAAAAAACTAAAGCAGACTCGAAATACGAAAAGTTGAGTGGTGAAAAGCTTTTGCTCTTCGCATCTCGAGACTCGTATCTCTCATCTGCCTTATCGCTTTATCTATCGATATTCAAAAAACTAAATCAGATGTGGAGCCAAGATAGTGAGTCACGAAGTCTTTTGCTCTTCGCATCTCGCCATCTCGAATCCCTCATCTGCTCTATTAGCTAGTTCTTACGGCGTCTTACTTTGAGCGCGTGTGGCATCACACGTAGCTTCTTCATAATGCTCGCAAGGTGAACACGATCTTTAGTAGTCAGCAAGATTGTCACTGTGTACAAGCGTCCATCACGCTCTTCGGTCGAAATACCGTGAATGTTTGAGCCTGTTTTCGAGATAACGTTAGTTAACTCAGCCAGTGCACCTTGGTGGTTCTGCAGATCAACCTGAAGTTCAGCTGTGAATTCTTGGTCGTAATCGTCAGACCATTCCACCGCCATATACTTGTCTGGTTCTTTTTGGTAGCCACGAACGTTTGGACACGTTTCACGGTGAACCACAAGACCACGACCTGGAGATACATGGGCAATGATGTGATCATCTGGAATCGGGTGACAACAGTTGGCGAACGTCAGCAATAATCCTTCAGCACCACGGATCGGAAGTTTCTTCCTTGGTATCCCGCTGTTGTTTTCCACTTCAGTCAGTTCGTCAGCATCGCCCAGTAAACGACGAGCAATCACGATACTCATTAGCTCACCAAGACCAATCGATGCCAGCAAGTCTTCGATATTGTCGAGACGAAGATCTGACAATACATGTTCAACGTTTTCTTGGCCGATATCACCAATCGAGTGTTCGCCAAGTGCGTGGTTCAGTAGACGACGACCTAAGGTAATCGACTCTTCACGGCGCATAGTCTTCAGAACCTGACGAATCTTAGTACGCGCACGTGATGTCACCACATAGTTGAGCCATGCTGCATTCGGACGTGCGCCGGGAGCACTGATGATCTCAATGGTTTGACCGTTCTTCAGCGATTTGCTGAGTGGGTAAGGGCTCATGTCTACACGAGCACCGACACACATGTTGCCGACATCGGTATGTACCGCGTAAGCAAAATCGACCGCTGTTGCGCCAGCAGGAAGTTCGACAATGCGACCCTTCGGCGTGAACACGAAGATCTCATCTGGGAACAGATCAGACTTAACGTTTTCAATGAATTCGAATGAGTTACCTGCGCTTTGTTGTAGCTCAAGTAAGCTCTGCATCCAACGCTGTGCTTTAACCTGTGCGGTAGTGCCATTACTGCTGCGTGAGCCATTGCCTTTGTATGACCAGTGCGCCGCGACACCTTTATCTGCCATTTGATCCATATCTTCAGTACGGATCTGAACTTCAACTGGTACCCCGTGAGGGCCAATCATTGATGTATGCAGAGATTGGTAGCCGTTGGCTTTTGGTACCGCGATGTAATCTTTCATGCGGCCAGGACGAGGCTTGTACAGGCTGTGTGCCTGACCCAATGCGCGATAACAAGTATCTGGGGTATCAACCACCACGCGGAAAGCGTAGATGTCCATAATGGTGTGGAAGCGCTGCTCTTTAGTTTTCATCTTGTTATAGATGGAGAACAGGTTCTTTTCACGACCAAGCACGCGAGCAGGTAGACCAACCTCTTCAAGGCGACCTTCGATTTCGCTATGGATACGTTGAATCATTTCCTTACGGTTACCACGCGCAGCTTTCACTACGTTTTTCAGTACGCGATAACGGTTAGGGTAGAGGGCTTCGAAGCCCAGCTCTTCTAGTTCGGTCTTGATGTTATGAATACCAAGACGGTGAGCTAGTGGAGAATAGATTTCTAGGGTTTCACGAGCAATACGACGCTTTTTGTCAGGACGAAGTGCCCCAAGCGTACGCATGTTGTGAGTACGGTCAGCTAATTTGATCAAGATAACGCGGATGTCTTGCACCATGGCGAGAACCATCTTACGGAAGTTCTCTGCTTGCGCTTCTTTGCGATCACGAAATTTAAGCTTATCCAGCTTAGATACACCATCTACCAATTCAGCAACGGTATTGCCAAACTTTTCCTCTAGATCTTCTTTAGTGACATCACAGTCTTCAATCACATCATGAAGTAGAGCAGCTTGTAGAGTTTCGATATCCAGTCGCATTTCTGCCAAGATTCTTGAAACAGCTACAGGGTGGATAATGTATGGTTCACCGCTTGAGCGGGTTTGCCCTTCATGGGCGTCTCTCGCTACCACATAAGATTGACGCAGAGCCTCAATTTGAGGCTCTGTTAGGTATTCTTGGGCAACGTCTTTGAGGCTATCGAATAGATACAAATTAAAGGCCCGGAAGGTTAATTAGTTCGAATGACGTTCTTAACGAGAGTGAGCGATGCTGCTTACTGCTGCAAGTTCAGCCGCTTCTTGCTCTTGTTGCTCTTGACGTTCACGAGCATCTAGTACGTCTTTAGTGATAAGACCTTCTTCGATTTCGCGAAGAGCGATAACCGTTGGCTTATCGTTTTCTTCAGGCACTAGTGAATCTTTACCGCCAGTTTGCATTTGACGTGCGCGGCGAGCCGCAATAAGAACTAGGTCGAAACGGTTGCCAACTTTTTCAACAGCGTCTTGAACAGTTACGCGTGCCATGAGGACTCCAAATAGTAATTAACTAATAAATTTTTGATGACGAGAAAGTATACAAGTTTAACTAGAGACTTTCTAGATCACCGTATACTTATCTCAATGGAAAATCTAGCCTTGCTAAATTATTCCGCCAGTAATGCAGTAAGCATGCCGCTGTATTTTGCTGCTTGCTTATCTTCTTTTAAGCGTTCCGCACGAATGATAGCTCTGAAGTCCATTAGGGCTGCATCAAAGTCATCATTCACGATCACGTAGTCATACTCATTATAATGAGAGATTTCTGACTTCGCTTCGTTCATGCGTTTCGCAATAACTTCTTCGCTGTCTTGACCACGAACGTTTAGGCGACGCTCTAGCTCACCATTTGATGGTGGAAGAATGAATACACTCTTCGCTTGAGGCATCTGTTCACGGATCTGACGAGCACCTTGCCAGTCGATATCTAGGAATACATCGATACCGCGGTCTAGGTTTTCTTCAATCCAAACGCGTGAAGTACCATAGTAGTTGCCGAATACTTCAGCGTACTCTAGGAATTCATTCTTCTTGATGAGGTCTTCGAAGTGATGCTTCTCTACAAAGTGGTAGTGAACACCATTTTCTTCACCAGGGCGCATACCGCGAGTGGTGTGTGAAACAGATACCTTCATTGCGTAGGTTGGATTGGTTTCTAGCATTGCTGAGATCAAGCTCGACTTACCTGCGCCACTAGGTGCAGATACGATGTAAAGAGTACCTTTGCCCATCTGTATATTTCCACTGTTGGTTGGATTGAGTGAAGGCGATAAACCGACACTATAAAAGATAGCACTGACCTTAACTGCGTTCCGGTAATTGCACGTATATAACGACAATTGGTGAAAATTAGGTCAGAAAAATGGAGGCGAAGAGTAGCATATTTAGGTGATTGAGAACAACTGGCTTGATCGTTATTTATTAGCGAATGATCCTTTCAAAGATCATTCTAGAAATGTAATCACTCATCAGCTGCAGTTTTTTATGTGATCTATACAAAATTTATTGAAGTTTTAATCTCAATCCTTACAATTCGCGCAAACGATTAAATGCTGTATATGTCTAGTAAAAAGGTCTAGACGTTTCTACTACCAAGCCTATCTTGGTGACTACAGTTTTTAGTGTAGAGACTTCTCTATTCTCACAGCATTTGAATCCCCAAATTCTTAATTTATTGCAAAGGTTTTGTTGTGAGTACCGATTCCACCCTGAAAGCCCAGAACACCTCTGGTTCGCTTGATTCAATGTTTAAAATCACTGAAAGAAAGACCACGATTGGCACTGAGTTGTACGCTGGTTTCATTACTTTCTTGGCAATGAGCTACATTCTGGCGGTTAACCCAGCAATTCTTGGCGGTATCCCGGGCATGGATAAAGGGGCGGTATTTACTGCAACGGCTTTGGCTGCGGCTATCTCGACGTTAATTATGGGCATTTGGGGCAACTACCCTGTGATGCTAGCGCCGGGCATGAGCATGAATGGCTTTTTCAAAGGCCTGCTATTGAGTGGTTCTGTTGCCGTGCTTTGGAATGAAGCGCTATTTGGTATCTTCCTCTCTGGTATTTTGTACCTCGCGTTCTCACTGACCAATATTCGTAAATCGATGATTGAATCGATCCCTGAGGACTTAAAGTTGGCGATTACGGTATCGCTCGGTTTGTTCATCGCTTTCTTGGGACTTAAGAACGCGGGCATCATCGTTTCGAATCCGTTTGTATTGGTTGGTTTAGGAGATATCTCAGACCCACAAGTGCTCATCGCTTACATCAGTATCTTTATTGCCCTGGGCTGTATGGTTCGTGACATCAAGCTGGCGACCTTTATCTCATTCGTGTCAGCGATTGCACTGACAATCCTGGCTGATGTGTTCATGGGTACATCAAATGCGCCAATCCCAGAGCAGCTAGTGGCGATGCCACCAAGTATGGCAGGCAGCTTCGGAGCGATCTTCGACTTCTCTGCGTTTACTGCTGAGAAAATGTTCGACCTATTATTCATCGTACTTATTTTCTTGATTGTTGATTTCTTTGATGGCTTGAGCACGATTGTTGGTGTTGGTCGTGATGCGGGTATCATCGATAAAGACGGTAAGGTGCCAAATGCAAAGTCTGCTCTAGTGGCAGATGCGGGTGGTACTGTGATTGGTTCGATTCTTGGTACCACATCGATTACGGCTTTCTCTGAGTCTGGCATTGCCTCTTCTCAAGGTGCGAAGACAGGTTTGGCGGCAGTGATGGTTGCAGGCTTGTTCCTAATCTCGCTATTCCTGTACCCAATCTTCTCTATTTTCTCGGCGGCTATGGTTGCGCCGGCGATGGTCGTAGTTGGTATCTACATGGTGGGCCGCCTTGGCCAGATTAATTGGGAGAAGAAAGAGTCACGCATCGCAGCTTTCTTCACCATTATGTTCACGGTACTAAGTTTCTCACCTGCAAACGGCATGGCGATGGGCTTTATCAGCTACGCATTCACTATGGTTGTCGCGGGTAAGGGTAAAGAAGTTCCCCCGCTAATCTACGGTCTGTGTGTAGTGTTTCTAACTTACCTGATTCTGCTTTAGGGCAAATCGGCGATTTAAGTTGAAACGAAGAATGAATAGATGGCTCTACAGTGAATGTGGGGCCATTTTTGTATCTTCTGTCTCCACATAAGGTGTGTAATTGATGGTTTCTCCGCTAGAGAAGGAGCGGCTTATATTGAGGCATGCTATTGTAGAGATTGGATTAATTTTTTTGCAGAGTGACAATGCCTTCTCATTTACCTAAATCTTTTAGTAAGCCTTTCTTGAAAGTCTTTCATACTCTTGAAGCGGTACTGTTGGTGGCGATTACTCTCGCTACCGTGTTTGCGATGGTTGAAGAGTTCATGCATTTGTTTGTTGAGCGACAAGTTCGGCTGACCGATATTCTTCTGATGTTCATCTATTTAGAAGTGTTGGCTATGGTCCAACAATTTGTGATGAACGGTAAGATTCCGGTACGTTACCCTATCTATATCGCGATTATGGCGATTGCTCGTTACATAACACTTGGGATGAAGGAGCTGGATGCGGTTCTCATTGTTTGGTTATCTTTAGCCGCGTTTATCTTAGCTGCCGCTACCTTGTTGATTCGAGTTGGGCATCACTATTGGCCGTATGTCGATCTTCGAACCAAGCAACCGGACGAGTAAACCGTCGACTGACAAATCATTTAAAGCCCAGCCATGTCGCTGGGCTTTTTACTACCTTTGAAGTGTCAAAAAGACATTTAAGTGTTTTATTGATTTGGCCGATTTAAGTGTCTTAATGACTCTTTTGCCTGGCTTTTCCTTGAAATATAAGGCTTTGTTTTCTGGCATGAATGTTGATTGGTGAGTATTAGACTCATATTAAGGAACACGCTATGCATTTTGAAAGTACCCACTATCAACCGGAAGTTCTTTCCGAAAAGGTTGCACTTGTCGTGACTCGACTTCTAAAAAAAACGCTTAATCTGTTTTATGGGAAACATTTAGCCAAACGAGCAATGTTATTGGAGACCATTGCGGCTGTTCCGGGCATGGTCGCGGGGGTATTTAATCACCTTAAAGCATTGCGTCGCATGAAAGATGACGGTGGTTGGATCAAAGAGCTCCTGGACGAAGCGGACAATGAACGGATGCACTTGATGATCTTCTTAACCGTTACCAAGCCGTCCATCATAGAGCGCATCTTAGTGATGTTATTACAATTCCTCTTCTTAATTATCTATAGCGTGATTTACTTAGCTTCTTCTAAAACCGCACATCGGATTGTCGGTTACTTTGAAGAGGAAGCTTGCAACAGTTACTCAGAGTATATCGCCAAAATTGAAGAGGGTAGTCTACCCAATCATCCTGCGCCGAGAATTGCGATGACTTATTACGGCCTACCTGAGGACGCGACATTCTTAGATGTACTTTTCCGTATAAGAGAAGATGAAGCTAAGCATCGCGACAAGAATCACGACATTGCCAATTTATACAAAACCAAAGACTTACCTGAGCATCAATGTTGATGGTCCTTTATTACTAAAATAAAGAAAAGCCCCTGCATCTTTCGATACAGGGGCTACTTGTATTAACTCAGCGTTGGTTTATTCGATATTCTGAATCTGTTCACGCATCTGTTCGATAAGAACTTTCAGCTCTACGCCTGATGCAGTGATGTCAGTGCTGATAGACTTAGACGCTAGCGTGTTTGATTCACGGTTGAACTCTTGCATCATGAAGTCCAGTTTACGGCCACATGCGCCGCCTTTCTTCAATACTGCATTGGCTTCTTTCACGTGAGAGTCTAGGCGGTCTAGCTCTTCGGCTACGTCTGACTTCTGTGCGAGTAGGATTAGCTCTTGCTCAACGCGAGAACCTTCAAGCTCAATCTTCGCTTCTTCAAATTTGTTAAGCAGACGCTCACGTTGCCACTCTAGGATTTCAGGCATGCGTGCACGTACTTTTACCACTTCTTCAGTGATCGCATCTAAGCGCTGTACGATTAGCGCCTTCATGTTCTCTCCTTCACGAGCACGAGCATCAATGAACTCTGCAATCGCATCGTTGAACGCTGCTAGCAGGTCTTTGTTGATCGCATCCATGTCTTGCTCAGGTGTTTCCATCACACCAGGCCAGTTCATGACTTGGAATGGGTTAAGACGGCTCTCTTCACCTGTCATGGTCATCACTTGGTTCGCCGCATTAATGACTTGCTGCGCTAAACCTTCGTTGATGCTTAGCTCGCCTTTTGCTGCTGGGTTAGCTTCAAAGCGTAGGTTACATTCTACTTTGCCGCGTGCTAGGCGCTTACGGAAACGCTCGCGTAGGATTGGCTCTAAACCACGGAACTGTTCAGGCATACGGAAGTAAGTTTCTAGGTAGCGTTGGTTTACACTACGGATTTCCCATACTGCGCTGCCCCAATCGCCTTTTACTTCTTTGCGTGCGTACGCGGTCATACTATAAATCATCGAATTTTCCTGTCTTTTATCATTCTGAAAATAACGCGCACGCATAGTATCACGATACGGGTGACAGCCGAAGCTCATCACTTTCGCTAAGGAATTACTTTTCTTGAACAGCGTCTTCGAATGGTAAATAGCTTTGCGCAGTAAACTGCTATATAATCTCGCCCCAACCAAATATGTCTCACCCCTTTCTTAGGTGATGCACGCTTTCGATAGTAAATCACTTCAGACTGTTAATAAGGTAGATACCAATGCGTCCAAATGACCGCGCTGTAGATCAAATTCGTCCAATTAAAATTACTCGTAACTACACAGCTTATGCTGAGGGTTCTGTATTAGTTGAGTTCGGCAACACTAAAGTTCTATGTAATGCGACGGTAGAAGAAAACGTACCGCGTTGGTTGAAAGGTCAAGGAAAGGGTTGGGTAACGGCTGAATACGGCATGCTGCCACGAGCAACGCACACTCGTAACCGTCGTGAAGCGGCGAGCGGTAAGCAAGGTGGTCGCACGATGGAAATCCAACGTCTGATCGCTCGTAGCCTACGTGCTGTTGTGGATCTTAAAGCGATGGGTGAAATCATGATCACTGTTGATTGTGATGTTATTCAAGCAGACGGTGGCACACGTACTGCGTCTATCTCTGGTGCAAGCGTAGCAATGGCTGATGCAATCAAGAGCCTACTAGACAGTGGTAAGTTGAAAAAGAACCCAATGAAGGGCCACGTAGCGGCTGTTTCAGTGGGTATCGTTGGTGCAGAAGCACTGTGTGACCTTGAGTATGTTGAAGACTCAGCAGCCGATACCGATATGAACGTTGTAATGACGGAAGACGGTAAGATGATTGAGATTCAAGGTACTGCAGAAGGCGAACCGTTCAGCCACGAAGAGCTGATGAAGCTTTTAGCGCTGGCGAATAAGGGCATTGCCGATATTGTTGAAGCGCAGAAGTCGGCGTTGGCAGAATAATCAATTTTAATAGCTCCCAATTTGGGGGCTATTTTTTTGTCTGTAAAACCTGAAAGGGTGGTACAGAGCGTAAGTTAAGTTTTATTGAGTAAACATAGAGGATGAGCATGAAAGCATATCAACGTGAATTTATTGAATTTGCACTAGAGAAAGAAGTACTTAAGTTTGGTGAGTTTACTTTAAAGTCTGGCCGTAAGAGCCCTTACTTCTTCAATGCTGGATTGTTTAACACAGGCCGTGACTTAGCGCGCTTGGGTCGTTTCTACGCAGCAGCACTGGCGGATTCTGGTATTGAATTTGATGTACTGTTTGGCCCTGCATACAAAGGTATCCCAATCGCAACGACAACAGCTGTTGCACTGGCCGATCACCACGATGTAGACACGCCTTACTGCTTTAACCGCAAAGAAGCAAAAGACCACGGTGAAGGTGGCAACCTAGTCGGTAGCGCACTGGAAGGTCGCATCATGCTGGTGGACGACGTAATCACTGCAGGTACTGCAATTCGTGAATCGATGGAAATCATCCAAGCGAATGGTGCTGATCTAGCGGGCGTTCTTGTTGCGATTGACCGCCAAGAGAAAGGTAAAGGCGAGCTATCTGCGATTCAAGAAGTAGAACGTGACTTTGGTTGTGCGATTATCTCGATCGTTAGCCTGACTGACTTAGTGACTTTCCTTGAAGAGAAGGGCACTGATGCAGCGCACCTTGAAGCAGTGAAAGCGTACCGCGCTCAGTACGGCATCTAACACAATTTGTTATAGCTATAGAATGCACAAGGGGCTGATGAATCATCAGCCCCTTTTCTTTTGGTTCAGAATATTATCTATAGCAGCTAATCTACTTATAACGAATGCCGCGCTCAGCTTCTGGGTCTTCCATAGTTTTGAAACGCTTGTGCAGCCACATCCACTGCTCTGGTGCGCGTAAGATAATCTTTTCAAGATAGCTATTCATGTAAGCGGCAGCCGCTTTCTCATCTTTTTGCGGGTAGTTATCTTCGATGGACTCATCGGCCATGATTTCATATTTGCCGTTGTCGTTTCTAAAGCCAGAACCCGGAACAATCGCGCAGCGGCTGGTGTAAGCCAGAATGCTAGTACCAGTCGTCGTACACGCATCAGGCACGGCGAAGAAAGGCACAAATACAGATTTGTTGCGACCGTAATCATGATCAGGAAGGTAGAAGAGGATCTCACCCTGACGCAGGATTCGGATCATGCGCTTCACATCTTTACGGTGAATTAGGCGGTTGCCGTTTTGGGTACGACCGCGGTACTGAATAAACTCATAAGCAGGGTTGTTGTGTGGACGATACACTCCTAAGCCAGGAATACCGAGTACAGCCATTGCTCGCGCGGTGATCTCCAAGTTCAAGGCATGCACACAACAAAGAAGAACACCTTTGCCATTGGCTTTGTGCGTACGCAGCATTTGGGTGTCTTTATCTACTAAGATTCGCTTAAAGCGCCACGTTGGCCAGAACCACGTAATGCCGGTTTCGATCAGCGCCATGCCCGTATTCTTAAAGTTCTCGCTCACCATAGCCGCGACTTCATCTGCTGGCTTATCTGGGAAAGCGAGTTCTAAATTGCGAGTGGCGACTGCGACGCGTTTTTTGCCATAACGAGCGCCCAAAGTGCCCAATGATCGGCCTAACAGTAATAACAAGCGGTAAGGGAGAACGTTAACAATAAGCGCCAACAGCCCAAAGCCGAACCATACTCCCCAATATTTTGGGTGAAGCAGTGCCAGCGTAAAAGGCGGCTTAGTAATAACGTGTTGTGCAGTGCTGCTTGTCGGAGAAGTTTTCGTCATAACCATCACTTAAAGTTGGATTGCTACTTAATCTGAGCGCTGAGTAGTGCCCAATAAGCATCGAAGTTTTCTGTTGGTTGATATTTGAAGTCAGAACGTACGAATCGATTCAAGCTGCCTTCAACTTGGCCGAGCAATTGTGCCGCTAAGATTTTTTCATCAACGGGAAATGATTTTCCTTCACGAAGCTTTCTCTCTCGCAGAATTTGACGAAGTTGAGTCTCAATGCGTTCGAATAGCTGATTGATGCGGTCACGTAGGCGCTCGTTTTCAAACATTAGAGCATGACCAGATAAAATTCGAGTCAGGCCTGGGTTACGTTCTGAGAAAACTAAGATCAGTTGCAGTACTAGGCGTATGCGCTCTAGCGTGTCTTTCTCTTCATCCAGAATGCGGTTGATTCGAGACATCAAGGCTTCTTCAATAAACTCGATAAGGCCTTCAAACATGCGAGCTTTGCTAGGGAAGTGGCGGTAAAGTGCTGCTTCAGAAACGCCAACTTGCTTGGCTAATTTTACCGTCGTGATACGAGAAGCACCTTCGGTCGATTCCAACATTTGTGCGAGAGCTTGTAGGATTTCTTCACGACGGTTTGATTTTCGAGTACCAGCCATCTATTTACTTCCTTTCCTAAAGATGAGGATTGAGTGAAGAAGGATTATAAACACCATTCAATTCTGTTTCCTAGTTTTGTAAGCCCTAGGTCAACAGAATCTAGAGGTGTCAGCAGATTGTCAGCTCAAAATTGTCTACTTATCCGACAATATTGCTTTAATCAGTGAGTTAGTGATTTTTTTCTAGCAGTTGTTGGATCTGCTCAAGGATCTGGAATCCAAGCGCACCTTTGCTATCCAATGGCAGAGATTTATCGCCACCTTTCCAATAAAGGTGCAATTCGTTACTGCTACTATTGAAGCCTTGGCCTTCGACAGAAACATCATTAGCGCAAATCATATCGAGGTTCTTTCGCTCTAGCTTACCGCGGGCATATTTCTCTACATCTTGCGTTTCAGCCGCAAACCCCACTGTAAATGGACGGCCTTCAGTCATTGCCGCGACAGAAGCGACGATATCTGGGTTTTTCACCATTTGAATCGTCATGTCATCTTTGCCATCTACTTTTTTAAGTTTCTGGTCTGCAATGGTCTCAGGGCGGTAATCAGCAACCGCGGCACAACTGATGAAAACATCGTGTTGAGCGGCGCGATCAGTAACGGCATCAAACATCTGTTGAGCACTATCGACATCGACGCGAGTCACTTTGTCTGGTGTAGCGAGTGACACAGGGCCGCTCACTAAAGTGACCGTTGCGCCTTGTTTAGCTGCGGCTTCAGCTAACGCGTAGCCCATTTTACCTGAGCTATGGTTGGTGATGTAACGTACAGGGTCAATGGCTTCACGAGTTGGCCCTGCAGTAATAAGTACAGAGCGGCCAGCAAGTGGTTTAGGTTGGAAGAAGTCTTCACAGCGGTGTACAAGCTGCATTGGCTCTAACATGCGGCCCATGCCTACATCACCACACGCTTGTTCGCCAGCCGCTGGCCCCCAAATCTCACAACCACGACGTTTTAGCGTCGCGATGTTCTCTTGAGTGGCAGGGTGGCTATACATTTGTTGGTTCATCGCCGGTGATACCGCAACTGGTGCATCGGTCGCTAAAACCAAAGTGGTCAGTAGGTCATTACCCATGCCTGCAGTCATGCGTGCAATAAGATCGGCAGTCGCCGGTGCTAACAATACTAAATCAGCCCATTTTGCGAGTTCGATGTGACCCATTGAAGCTTCAGCAGCAGGATCAAGCAAACTATCAGACACTGGCCTTCCCGAGACCGCCTGCATGGTCAGTGGAGTGATGAACTCTTTGGCTGCATTGGTCATAACGACCTGCACTTGTGCCCCACGTTCAACCAAACGTCGAGTCAGCTCGGCACATTTGTAAGCAGCGATACCACCACTAATACCAAGAAGAATTTTTTTCCCTGCTAGGCCTTGTTGGTCAGCGTTACTCAGTGGATTAACCTGTGTTTGCATGATTCTGTTCCTTAATTTTTCTGCGACTTACGATATCAGAACAAAGGATGAGTGCCTAGAAGCAGAACTTGAACAGACTTGACGCTCATCAAATTGGCGTTATCAAACTTATCAATTACACGATTTTGTTGATGGCTCGGCTGACTTTCTCTTTATTAAAGGATCTCTGGATACACGATAGTTACGCTGATGGGTTATGTTCATAAGCAATGGATTTGCTCTTCTATGCCGATAAATAAAATGCCCGCAGAATCGATGCCAAGAGAGAAACTACTCACCAGAGGGCCTGATTCCTTGAGTGATGCAGAGCTGCTAGCCATATTTCTTCGAACGGGCACGCAAGGAATGAACGTTCTAGAGCTGGCAGACAAGCTGCTTAAGGACTTTGGTTCGCTTAGGCACCTTTTTTCAGCAACACAAGCTGAGTTCTGTGCTCACAAGGGGATGGGGCAGGCGAAGTATGTTCAATTGCAAGCCGTACTGGAGATGACGCAGCGTTACCTTGCTGAGACCTTATCACGAGGCGATGCACTGACCAGCCCGAGTCATACCAAGCTCTATCTGTCGAGTATGCTGCGCGACCGCCAGCGAGAAGCCTTCTATATATTGTTCCTTGATAATCAAAATAGGGTAATAAAGGATGAAGTAATGTTTGAGGGGACGATTGATGCTGCATCGGTTTATCCCAGAGAGGTCGTTAAAAGGGCACTTCATCATAATGCTGCCGCCCTCATATTGGCACATAATCACCCTTCGGGTATCGCAGAGCCGAGCCAAGCTGACAGGCGAATAACTCGCCGATTGACCGATGCCTTGGCGCTGGTGGACATTCGAATTCTCGACCATTTTGTTGTCGGAGACGGTGAAGTTGTCTCTTTTGCTGAGCGCGGATGGATTTGAATCACATTTTAGGTTGTTAACTACGTTAAATCTGCTATCATTCCGCCCACATTTTTAGACCTAAAATCAGCTCTGATTACTCAAGCAAGCTGCGCTGCACAAAAAAAGATCACGAAATCCGCAAAAAGGATCTGTTCGGGTCTTGAGCAATGCGTGTCAAGTTAGTATAATGCGCGACCTTTGATAGCCTTGTATGGATTTTCCATAACGGTTTTTACCTTCTATTTTAATTGATAGAGAGGTTCGGCCACCAAGGTTGATATCGAGCTGAAACGATTGGAGAAGACATTCATGTCCCGAGTATGCCAAGTAACTGGTAAGCGTCCAGTAACGGGTAACAACCGTTCACACGCACGCAATGCTACTAAGCGCCGTTTTCTGCCGAACCTACAAACTCATCGTTTCTGGGTAGAGAGCGAAAAACGTTTTGTTAAACTACGTCTAACTGCTAAAGGCATGCGTATCATTGATAAGAAAGGCATCGATGCTGTTCTTGTTGATATTCGTGCACGTGGCGAAAACGTTTAAGAGGAATTAAGCAATGGCTAAAGGCATTCGTGAGAAAATTCGTCTAGTATCTTCTGCAGGTACTGGTCACTTCTACACAACTGATAAGAACAAGCGTAACATGCCAGGCAAATTTGAGATCAAAAAGTTTGATCCAGTAGTTCGCCAACACGTTATGTACAAAGAAGCGAAAATCAAGTAATTGATGCTTTTTTGGCTCTTCTTCAGTAGAAGAAAGAATTGAAAAACCCAGCTTAATCGCTGGGTTTTTTTATACCTAAAATTTGGTGACCTCACGTACCTTTTAGTTTTTATAAGGATCTAGCCGGTACAAATAGCAACATAGAAAGTATCGCCACTTTCACGATATACTGAAGACTCAATAGGTTAGATGGCAGAATCAGATGAGATATCGTGGACGCAGGTGGAACAACATACTCATGTTAAGCGTGATCGCTTTTATTGGGGTGCTCAACCTTCCTACTTTGATCAAAGCGTATCTTATCGAGCCAGAACCTGAGCAACAGGTTAGTAGCCCCTATCCCTATCTGTTAAATCCTGGAGCAGAGCTTCAAGCGTTGCACTTTGCTAAGTGGTCATTGGTACTCGAAGATGGCCAGTGGGGCTATCAATTGAAAGGCTCCGCCCCAGCTCAAAGCATTAGCGCTCAAGAACGCGCTCAACGCTGGCAACAACTTGTTGGCACCGAGGTGGACTCACAAACCTATACTAGCCTTGCTTCTCAGCTTAATACCCCGCATACCATAGAAGTGTGGTATCAAGACCAAGAAGAGCCGCAACGCATTACTTATTATCAGCTGCCTGAGTTTTGGCTGTTAAAAAACTGGAATGATCAGTGGTTGGCGGTGTCTATTGAAGAGAGCTACCTGTTTCCAAGTCTTAGCTCAGAGAATCCCTAAAATCGGACGATTAGATTATGCCTGAATTACCCGAAGTCGAAGTAAGCCGCATGGGGATCTCACCTCATTTAGTCGGCGAGACCATTAAGACACTGACCTTTCGTACGCCAAAGCTGCGCTGGGATATCCCACAAGAGCTTAAAAAGCTAGAAGGGCAGGTGATTCGTGCGATCTCACGTCGTGCTAAGTATCTGTTGATTGAAACTGATACAGGAACTGCAATTGTTCATCTTGGAATGTCGGGATCACTGCGCGTATTAGATGCCGATTTCCCAGCAGCAAAGCACGATCACGTGGATCTCAAGCTCACTAACGGCAAAGTACTGCGCTATAACGATCCGCGTCGTTTTGGTGCTTGGTTGTGGTCAGCACCTGATGAAGTCCACGCTGTGTTGCTTGGCTCTGGCCCTGAGCCGTTAACGGATTACTTTAACGCTGACTATATCGCTGAAAAAGCAGAAAAGCGTAAAGTCGCGGTTAAGCAGTTCATCATGGACAACAAAGTGGTGGTCGGTGTCGGGAATATCTATGCTAATGAAGCTTTGTTCTCTGCAAAAATCCACCCGTTACGATCAGCAAACAAAGTAACCAAAGCAGAATGGATCTTGTTAACCGATGAGATCAAACAAGTGCTCGCGACGGCTATCAAGCAAGGTGGTACTACGTTGAAAGATTTTTCTCAGGCTGACGGTAAACCAGGCTACTTCGCACAAGAGCTGCAAGTGTATGGTAAAGCAGGTGAAAAATGCCCAAGCTGCGAAGCGCTGATTCAAGAGCTAAAAATCGGACAACGTAATACGTTTTATTGCGAAGAGTGCCAAGTATAGAAAATCTGAACTCGTGTTCACTTTTTATTGCTAGTCGATAGGCTAGCGAGTAGCTACAATTGTACTAATTATATGAATTGAGAATAGTAGAATGAAATATTTAGTAACTGGCGTTGCTGGTTTTATTGGCTCTGCAGTGTCAGAGCGACTATGTGCGGCAGGGCATGAGGTTATTGGTATCGATAACCTAAATGACTACTACGAAGTCTCTCTGAAACACGACCGCCTTAAGCGAATCGAACATGAAAACCTTACCTTTATCGAGCTTGATCTCGCTGATAGAGAGGGTATCGCTGAGCTTTTCGCACAGCAAAAATTCGACCGCGTTATTCACTTAGCGGCACAAGCTGGCGTTCGTTACTCAATCGATAACCCAATGGCTTATGCTGACAGCAACCTTGTTGGTCACTTAGCTATTTTGGAAGGCTGCCGTCATAACAAGGTTGAACACCTAGTCTATGCTTCATCAAGCTCGGTATATGGCTTGAACCAGAAAATGCCATTCCACACGGCAGACAGCGTTGACCACCCGATCTCATTGTACGCAGCGACTAAGAAGTCGAATGAGCTAATGGCGCATACCTATTCTCATCTATACGATGTACCGACAACAGGTCTACGCTTCTTTACGGTTTATGGCCCTTGGAGCCGCCCTGATATGGCGATGTTCAAGTTTGCGAATTTAATCGTAGCGGGTAAAGAGATCGATATTTACAACAACGGCGACATGATGCGCGACTTCACTTATATCGATGATATTGTAGAAGGTATTATTCGCGTGCAAGATCGAATTCCAGCAAAACAGCCAGATTGGACAGTAGAACAAGGCTCACCGGCAACTAGCTCAGCACCATACCGAGTGTTCAACATTGGTCATGGTAGCCCAGTTAAATTGATGGATTACGTTGAAGCATTGGAAACGGCTTTAGGCATCGAAGCCAAGAAGAACTTCATGCCAATACAACCCGGTGATGTGTACGCGACTTACGCCGATACTGAAGATTTGTTTGAAGCGGTTGGCTACAAGCCACAAGTAAAAATCCAAGAAGGCGCCAAAGCATTCGCGGATTGGTATAAAGCTTACTACTCACTGTAAACCTAATTGCAGTCATAAAAATAGCGCTCAACGAGCGCTATTTTTTATCATTTTAACTTAGGTCTATATTCAATGCTTAAACTAAGCAGGTGATAAATATTAGTCGCTAGATTGAGTGTCATGCTTTTTATTTTGTTTAGGATTTTCATACTAGCGACAAAGTAGTTTTTTCTGCCTTTATGCTTACGATTACCTATAATTGAAGGTTGCTGACTTCGCTGTAAGCCTGCTTGACGAACCCCGAACATCGGTTGTTTATGTATCCATGTGTTTCTCAAAAATACATCAACAGGGTATTTGAAGGTTGAACTGTGCTTAATGAAAGCTCTTGCTGCATCTGGAGTTATAGCATAGCATGCAGTCCCTTGAGGTACCTTTAAGTATTTTACAAGTTGTTGAGTATCATACTCTTCAACCGAGTAAAGTAATTTGTTTTTACTATCTTGCAGGCGAATAAAACCGCACTTCTCGATATGTTGTTTAGTAATATTTAAAGACTTACGAAAGAGATCAGCGTTAAGGGTAATATGATCTTCGAAGACTAATATAGGTTCATTGAGTTCAACACATTTCTGCCACACAAGGTAGTGGCTTGCATAACACCCAACCTCTCCTATCGCGTGAGGTCTTCCCATATTGTATAAAAATGCTTTATTTTTAATTTTTGCCAATAGAGGGTGCCTATCGGATCGAGCATCTACACCTATAAAGAAATCAAAATCAGCGAGAACACTATTAATAGCGTACGTTGTTGAAGTTTGCCGGCTATTATTGCCTTTTAGAGTAATGCAGTATGCTTTCATAACAGTATTTGTTTATATACAAGAATGATATGTTATCACTCACTTTGAGTTTTTGTAATGGTTGTTCTCTTTTCTGACTGGTTTTAATTGATAGTTTCGAATAAAAATAGCGCTCAATGAGCGCTATTTTTGTTTTTGAATACAGGGTTATTTCATTGTTTTCAGTTTGATTTCATCTGCAACTTTCTGTGGCACAAACTGACTTATGTCCCCACCATGTATCGCGACTTCACGAACAATCGTCGAAGATAGGAAGGCATACTCTTCCGAAGGAGTTAGGAACACGCTTTCAAGACCGGGGAGAAGCTTGCGGTACATACTAGTGAGGCCAAATTCGTACTCAAAATCCATAGTTGTTCTTAGGCCACGTACTAATACGTTAGCTTTCTGCTCTTTGGCAAAATCGACAAGCAAACCAGAAAAGCCTTCAACAGATACATTAGGCAAGTGAGACACGGCATCACGTAACAGTTCTACTCGTTCATCTAACTTAAACATGGTCTTTTTACTTGGGCTCGCGGCGACACCGACGGTGATATGATCAAACATGCTTGCAGCACGGACGATGATATCGAGGTGACCATTGGTTACCGGATCAAAAGTACCTGGGTAGATAACGTGTGTGGTCATATTAGCTGTCCTTGCTTGGTGTTTTAATCGAGTTTATAGCTTTGTCTAATGTCTGTTTTACCATGTCGAGCGTGATGTCTTTCATTAAATCATCGCCTTTTGCTCGAGTTCCCCATGGAAGGTCTTTAACCGGTTTCCCTTGTTGCGCCTCTACGTGCTGTTGATAAACACTGACCACAATATCAAGGTCATTGTAGGGCCCTGTTCTTCGAGGATCACTGTGTGCGTATAACCCGATAACAGGTGTTGATTGTGTCGTCGCTAGATGCGCTGGGCCGGTATCTGGTGCGATTACCACGGTCGCATGTTTCAGTACAGCGGTGAGTTGCTTTAGGTTAGTTTTGCCAATTAAGTTGATGACAGGAGATTGGCATAACGACTCGATGTCCTTACCAAGGTTTACCTCTCTTGGCGCTGGAGAGCCACACAGTACCACTTGCATCCCTTTTTCTACTGCATAATCGGCAATAGCGGCATATCGTTCAGTTAACCAGTTACGTGAATCTTTGCTTGCAGCAGGAGAGATAACTAAGGTTTGTTTCCCAGCCATGGTGTCGATGGCTAGTTGTTCGTCTTCCGGTGTTAGAGGAATATCCCATTGGGGTTTATCGAAGGGCACACCAATGTAGCGAGCAAATTCGGCAAAGTTATCTAATACATGAAACTTGTCTGAAATAGGCAGGTGGCGATTAGTAAAGAGTGATTGCATTTCACGGGTACGGTTTTTGCCAAATCCTACCTTAAATTTCGCCTTTATTCCCCAGGAAAGTACGCTGGCTCTGAGTGCGGCTTGCATGTGTAGCAGCGCATCAAATTTGCGATCTGACAATTGGCGCCATAATTCACGCATCCCTTTGAAGCCTTGTTTCTTATCGAAAACAACGACTTCAATATCTGGCAGGTCGCCGATAAGCATGGCCTCTATTTTTCCGGTTATCCAGGTAATTTTCGTTTCAGGCCACTGCTTCTGGATGGCTTGAACCACAGAAATAGCATGACAAACATCGCCAATCGCGGATAGGCGAAGTATGCAAAGAGATTGAGGTGCAGTTGAGAACAGTGACATAAAGAGTCCGAAAAAGTGAATAACATCAGAATTATGCAGATACTCGCATTAGTTGTAAAATAGCAATGACGAAAAGCGACCCAAAGGCCTCATAGATGGAAACGATTAACACTAAGAACCAAATAATTTGGTATGACCCTGAACTTCTGACACAAGTGCCGGAGGGTGAGATGGTTCAGATCTTTGAGGCAAAATACTGGCAGCAACGTGATGCTATTTCAGGGAGTGCACAGGGCCGTGGTACCACCTGGTTTATTCAACTTGATGGAATGCAAGCCGCGTTGCGTCACTATCGTCGTGGTGGGCTATTTGGCAAACTCGTTGAAGATCAATATAGATTCTCTGATTGGGAAAGTACGCGCTGCGCGATGGAGCTTAATGTGCTTAACGTATTGGCTAACGCTGGCGTGAATGTACCTAGGCCAGTTGCGGCTCGGGCGACGAAAAGCGGGCTATTTTATCGTGCAGATCTGATGTCAGAGCGGATTCCCAATGCGAAAGATCTGGTTGATGTCTTGGTAGCTAATTCGCTAGGTGCGGATATTTATCAAAAAATTGGTCAAGAGATACGTAAAATGCACGATGCTGGGGTTAATCACACTGATCTTAACATTCATAATATCCTGCTTGATGATTCACAAAAGGTGTGGATTATTGACTTTGACAAGTGTAGTCAGCAAGCGGGTGATGACTGGAAAGAAGGCAACTTGAATCGCTTAAAGCGCTCATTCCTAAAAGAAGTAAACAAGCGCCAGATTCAATGGCAAGAGTCGGATTGGGAGCCTCTTTTAACAGGCTACCAAGGCTAACGAAATCGAATGGTTGTTAGCCAATGATGCGTTGTAAGGTGTTATCCAATGCCCCTCGGTTCTGCTTAACTACTTGGTAAGCCGCTAACCCTCTGTCTTTACGCAAATCAGGTTGGGCGAATAGTTCTTTGAGCTGGCCAGTAATCTCATTACTGTTTTGACAAATAGTGACAGCATGCGCCTCAAGCAGTTTGTCGGTAACCTCGCTAAAATTAAAGTAGCTAGGACCATTCAGTAGAGGCAATTGCAGGGCTGCTGGTTCAAGCAGGTTATGACCACCTACTTTATCGCCTACAAGACTTCCGCCCATAAAACAGACATCAGCGCCGCCGAGCAGTACCAACATTTCTCCCATCGTATCAGCTATATAGACTTCAACATCAGATGTTAATGGTTGCTGACTCGTTCGAGTGACGGTGTTGAAGTTGTGCTGCTTAGCGAGCTCTGCCACTTGGTTAAATCGCTCTGGGTGGCGAGGCACGATGATGAGTAGCGCATTCGGATTGTTTTTTATAAGTTGCTTATGAGCATCTAAAACAACATCGTCTTCACCTTGGTGAGTGCTAGCTGCAATCCAGACATCGCGATCAAAGCCAAATTGCTCCCTTAATGCTTTGCCATTTTCAACTTGTTCAGCAGAGACTTCAATATCAAACTTGATAGAGCCCGTCACATGCACAGATGCTTTATCTAGACCTAGCCTAACAAAACGCTCCGCATCACTAGGGTATTGGCAGAGTACCTGAGAAAGGTTGTTAGCTAGAAGGTTAAACACGGGTTGGAATTTGGCGTAGCGTTGGCACGAACGTTCAGAAAGGCGAGCGTTGAGTACTGAAATAGGAATTCCAGCTTTCGCGACGCAATGCAACGTGTTTGGCCAAAGCTCTGTTTCCATAATCAACATTTGCTTTGGTTTTACTGATTTAAGGAAACCTCCTACACACCAAGAAAAATCAATCGGCATGTAGCGATGTTCGACCAAATCACCCAGCTTGTCTATTTGCTCAGCACCTGTGCTGGTTGTCGTGGTAACGATGATGGCTTGATTTGGGGCTCGCTGCTTCAATTGCTTGATAATAGGTATCGCAGCAATAGATTCACCCACCGACACCGCATGAATCCAGATAGGGTTTTTACCTTGAACTTGTGGCGTGATACCGAAATGTTCTTTCCAGCGCTTGCCGAAACTTGGCTTTCCGGGTTTGCTCTTGTAAAGCCCATAGAGGAGCAGTGGAGAGGCCAATGACAATATAAGAGTGTATATAAGTCGTATAAGCATAAGAACAGTGACACCAGAGGGTAAAATCAGTAATCAGAAGAGTATTTTCTTCAATCTCGAAAGTAAAGAGCGTTATAATTAAATGCTTAGTGACACTTTCAAACGGAAATGGTGAACTCTATCTCATCGCTTATTCAAACCGATCAATCCTATCGTTTTTTGCTCTATGTCGAGCAGAACTACTCATTTGCTATCCTTCGTCCATTTTATAACTACGCGAAGCAACTTGGCCATGACGTAAAGTGGTTGCTCGTTGGTGAGGATGCTTCTGAACATCTCTTATTAGAGCAAGAGCAGCGCGTGTCTTTGACAGAAGCTGTCGCCTATAATCCTTCTGCTGTTTTAGTACCCGGAGACCGCGTTCCTGCTTTCATTCCAGGGTTGAAAGTGCAAGTGTTTCACGGTTTGAATGAGAGTAAACGAGGGAACTTATATCCTGAGCGTGGTCTATTTGATTTGTATTGCACAGAAGGCCATGAAAGAAGCAACTCATTGGAGCCATTAGCTAAGCAGCGCGGCTACTTTCAAGTCAAAGAGACTGGTTGGTTGAAGCTAGATAGCTTGTTAAATTACCAAGCCAGTGACAAGCATTTTGAAAGACCTCAAATTCTATTCGCTTCCACTTTTTCGCCAAGTTTATCCTGTGCTGAATTGGTTTATGAAGAGCTTAAGCGCCTAAGCAAACTGAGCCAGTGGCAATGGTTAGTCACATTGCATCCTAAAATGAAGCAAGAGACACGAGAAAAATACCAGGCGTTGGAAGGGGACAACCTTCTGTTCTTCGACAATGATCGAGTGATTGAAATGCAGCATCGTGCTGATGTGATGGTATGTGACAACTCATCGATCTTTCAGGAGTTTTTGTTGCTCAATAAGCCGGTTGTTACGGTAAATAACCGAGCCCCTCAAGCGAGTGTCATCAATATTACCCAAGCAGAGCAGTTAGAATCCGCAATTCAACAAGCGATGCTACCGGATGAAGTAAGAGACAAAGCCATCGCTAATTATGGTCCGTCAATAACGCCATATTTGGACGGTCAATCCTCAGCGAGAGTTCTGAGTGCTATTACGGATGTGCTAGAAAGCGGTTGGCAGGATAAAAAACCAAAAAATTGGATTCGTAACTTTAAAATCCGTAAATCATTAAACTATTGGAAATTCTAGGGCTGAATAATGAGAAAACATACCCTGTCTGTCATTGTTATTACCAAGAATGAAGAAGACCGAATTGAAACTTGCCTAAAATCTGTGGTTGATATTGCCGATGAGCTAATTGTGTTAGACAGCGGATCAACGGACACAACCGTTGAGATATGCCAAAAATACACAGACAACGTGACCATCACCGATTGGCCGGGCTTTGGTAAGCAAAAGCAAAGAGCATTAGATAAAGCGACATGTGATTGGGTGTTATCAATCGATGCGGATGAAGCTTTAGACCCTGAAATGAGTAATGCTCTTGTTGAGTTATTAAAACAAGATCAAATTAAACATACCGCTTATAAACTTCCTTGGGGAGTAACGCTCTATGGAACAACACTTAAGTATGGCCGTAGTGCTCGTGCTGTGTTGAGACTCTTCAAAAGAGAGGGCTCTCGATATACCTTGGATGAAGTGCACGAAACCGTTGTGCCGGAACAAGGAACGACGGGTACCCTGAAAGGATACTTACTCCACTACACCCATCGAGATTATGGGCACGGCTTAGATAAAGCGGCGCAATATGCTTGGCTTGGTTCTCAAAAATATCACCGTAAAGGTAAGAAATCACACGGCTTATTCCTTGCTCTACTTCGAGCGATGTGGACGTTCTTCCTTGTGTATATTATCCGTCGTGGTTTTATGGATGGCAGTGTCGGTTTCATTATGGCTATGACTTACGCTCAAGTGAATTTCAATAAATATGTCGGTTTGTGGATTCTTGAAAATCGCTCAGAAGACAGTTCAACAGACCAAGCTAAATAGGGACCGAGAGATGAAGATTTTAGTTTGTGCATCTTACTTACATGCATGGAACAGTTTGCGTCCAGAGGCTGCGATTTTTATCGAGCTAGCTCGTCAAGGGCATCAAGTGACGATCATGACTCAGGGAGAATCTGAGCACGTATCGAAGCTAGAAGAGCACGGCATCCGAGTTGTTGATGGCTATCCTAAACGTAAAATTTGTTTTGATACCATTAAAAAGATCCGTCATGAGTTAAAAACGCACAATTACGACATCTGCTATGCTTTTAACTCTAAGACAATACCCAATGCAGCTTTTGCGTGTATTGGCTTTGACGTTAAGTTGGTTGTTTATCGAGGTACTACTGGCGGGCTATATCGACATGACCCAAGTGCTTACCTAACTCAGCTCCATCCTCGTGTAGATGGCATTGTATGTGTGTCTGAAGCAGTGCGACAGGATGTAGTGAAGCGCGTTTGGAAGAACAAAGATAACGTTGTTACCATATACAAAGGGCATGAATTGGATTGGTACAAGGTACCACCAACTGAGCGCTCTGAATTTGGTTTGAGTGAAGAGGATGTTGTTGCGATTACTGCAGCGCACGTCAGGCCAAGCAAAGGTATTTCCGTTTTGCTTGAAGCGACCAAATACATTTCGGCACCCAACTTCCACCTTATTTTAGCGGGTAGCGGCTATGAGCCTCACTTTGATGAGATGAAAGCGAGTCCTATGAGTGAGCGAATTCATTACATTGGTCATCGAACTGACATTCCTTCGATCATGTGTATGGCAGACTTTCAAGTTCAACCATCGATCAGCGGAGAAGGGCTACCACGCACTATTGTTGAAGCAATGGCTAATGGTACTACTTCTGTAGTCACGACTACTGGTGGAGCACCTGAACTCGTTGTGGATGGTGAAACGGGTTATATTGTCCCTACGGGAGACGCTAAAGCATTGGGTGAGGCTATGGACAAGCTCGCACAAGACAAGGCCAAGTGCACAGCCATGAGTGAAGCGGCCAAGAAGCGCCTAGATGAAAGCTTTAGCTCACGAGTAACAGTGAAAAAGCATCTGGAATTTTTTTATAGATTGTTGAGTAAATAGTTATGAACCTGTATTTGTGTTCTACGTTGCGTCACTTTCTATTTGCTTTATTGAGGTCATTAAAAGAAGTAGAGAAGGAAAGCCGAATAATAGTTGTTACTGACCAGCAAGGTTTGGAGCCTGATAGTTTTGATTTATCTATTTTACCTAGCACCATTACGGTGAAATTTATAGGTAGAAAAAAATGCCTTAAAGAAATATATAGAGGTAGTTTAGGGATGATTCATAAATGTTTTGCTGCCGCCAATTGTCAGAATGAATTTTTCAAAAAAAGAACAGCTAGAAAGTTATATGAAAATGACATATTGAGTGAACCATTTTCAAAAAACAAAACTCGTTTATTTTTATTTAATGACCGAAACCGACTTTCCAGGTTAATACGTTTGGCTTTTCCCTATTATGAGGTTATAGAGGATGGGTTATCTAATTATACAGGTTCGGAGTTAAGTCTCACAGATCGATTTTTGTCTAATAAAAAAGGTCGGCGTTATATTGGAGATGATAAACGTTGTAAAATTATTTATTTATTACAGCCAGAACTAGCAGCTAGTCAGATTGAAAATAAAGTACAACGTATAGACTTTATCGATTCTAATAACGTAAATACATTTTTATATTCAATATTTAAATTGGATAATTCGAGTGTTGATGTTCCTGATGTGATCATTGCAACTCAACCTATATCTATATCAGGAATGAGTGACTCGGGATATGATATCAATATTTACCGAAGAATGATGGAGCATCTTGAAGCTAAAAATTGGACATATGCTTTTAAAGTACATCCTAGAGAAAACGAATGTAAGTACAAAAGTGCATTCCCAACGTCAAATTTTATAAAAAGTAAAATTCCATTGGAATTATTAGTATTTTCTTCTTCAAATTCACCAATGATCTTATCTGTTTACTCTAGCGCTGGTATGGGCTTTGAAGGGTTTTGCCGTAGAGTGACCTTAATAAAGGATGATGAAGCTGAGATACAGGCTGATATATATAATAAATGGAAACAAAGTCTTTTAGACTTAAATAAACGTTTAGAGGCATTATTTTGATAAGAAAGATGGTTTTTGTAATATCAGCTCTACGTGGTGGTGGTGCTGAGAAATTCGTGCTTAACCTTTACAAAGCAATGGAAAAATATCAAGGCTATGAATGTCATATTGTTTCTATAGAGAAAGCGGTTGAGCATAATATTGAAGGATACAGGGTACACTTTGTTAGTGATTTTTGTAATGTGTCAAAAAAAGGATTAAGGCGTCTTATATATAAAAAAAATGTAGCAAAAGCTGTAGATGATTATATACGTAATAATATATCTCAAGATGCATTTATACTGAGTAATATGTTACTCTCTGATAAAATTATGTCTGAGAGTAAACTAAAAGTCCATCACGTAATACACAATTCCTATAAGACAGCATTTTTATCGGGCAAAGGTTTTTTTAAAAAAATTCAAATAAAAAATAATATCAATAAATTGTATCGCAATCACCCACTAGTATTCGTTTCCCAAGCTGCAGAAGTTGAATATAATGAGGAGTTCTATTCACCATTTGATAATCAAGTTATCTATAACCCAACAGAGTTGTCTGACCTTCAAGCTTTGTCAAATTCAATAGTAGAAGATCTAGAGGCTAGATATCTTATTCATATAGGAAGATTTAACCGTCAAAAGCGTCATGACCGGTTGATTAAAGCATTTTCCAAAATTAAAAATAGTGATGTAAAGCTATTGCTTGTTGGGAACGGAAGTTTAAAGTCAGAATCAGAAAAATTAGTTAGTGATTTAGGTCTACAAGATAGGGTTATATTTAAAGGGTTCACAGACAACCCATATCCTTATTTAAAAAAAGCAGAAGGTCTAGTTCTAAGCTCTGACTTTGAAGGTCTTCCTACTGTATTGATCGAAGCGATTGCACTGAATACTCCAGTAGTTACTACTGACTGTAGTGGAGGTATTAGAGAAATTATAGGAGATAATGAAAATGTTATCTCCCCTAATCATGATACAGAAAAACTATCTAACATGATGGATAGTCTAATTCTTTCACCGGATGAATTTCAATGTTCATTCCCTAACAAGTTTTTAGCTAGTGAGGTTTCATCTCAGTATCATAATTTACACTCTCTTCATTACAATTCAACAAGAAATAAGTGAGTAGTAAAATTGGTAGCAATGAAAAAGGTTGGCTCATTGGTGTATCA
Organism: Vibrio sp. IB15; assembly: GCF_016406055.1. Taxonomy (NCBI): domain Bacteria; kingdom Pseudomonadati; phylum Pseudomonadota; class Gammaproteobacteria; order Vibrionales; family Vibrionaceae; genus Vibrio; species Vibrio sp. IB15. The sequence continues at coordinate 88,274 of NZ_JAEFCE010000006.1, read as the reverse complement.
GTTAAACATGCTAAGGCGATTAACATTGTTAATGTGTACACAAGAACTCTAGTTTTTGTTTTTTTACGAAAGGATATTATGCATGGGATTACCTGAATCGCTAGTAATAGTATACAACCTATTATCCCAGTTTTCACTAGTTTATCTATATATTGGTTATGGTAATGTGTCGGCGAGTATCTAGCTACAGCATCAGAGACTTTACCTTTTCGATTTAATGTCTTTAATTCATCTGCATGAGAGTCACCTAATCCGTAAATGGGACTAAGTGCATATAATTGTTGGGCTGCTTTCCAAAATTGGAAACGCAGTCCGATCGAAGAATTCATGTCACCATCTGATAATCTCTGAATTTCAACTAGTGTAACTTCAGTTCTGTTTTTTATAACTTCAAACGAAGCCATAAAAATAACAGACAATGAAATGATTGTAACGAATAAGTGTTTCATCTTTATACTCTTGTTATTTATTAAATATAAAAAAACAAGAAGGGAAGATGTTATTATTAGTGGGAATATGGCGCCTCTGGTTTCAGTTATAAATATTCCCATAACTAATAATGTATAGCTCACAATCGATATTTTACACTTCTTAAATAAACATAGGTATAGTGCAGATATTGCATATAATGTTAAAGTTATCGAATAAGGTATTGGGTTGACGGTTCGAATTCCTCTCTCAATATCTAATCCATATCTGTTATAAGTCAGCATTAAAAATGACAGGAACGCAGCAAACAATAACAACCATTTTAAATTTTTAAAATTTAAAATATCTTTAGGTAATACCAAAAGATAAAGCATAGCTGCTAAGTAACTCCTTAACTCACCAGAGCCAAATCCAATTGTTTCATAAAATAATACATTAAATATAGAAATCACAAAAAGACTTAGTATATAAGGATTTTTGTAATTTTTCTTTATGTTATCAAGTTTATGATATCCAATCGATACTATTATAGATATCAAAAAAATTATAACTATACTTTTATCAGCACCAGGAACTATTAGGAAACCACTAAATAGCCATATTATTGGAAGTAAGATAATAATATCGATGATTTTTTTTAAATTTAAATTTGGCATGTTTCACATGTTATGTATAAGGGTTAATATTGCTATCCGGACGAGTCTTAAGCAGTCTTAAGATCCACATATATTGCTCAGGCTTTTTGCTCACGTAATCTTCAATGCATTGATTCATCATACGCGCATCCTGTTCTTCGCTTCCTGTTGGAAATGGTAAAGCGGGGTAGAAGTCCAGAGTGTATTGGCCAGTGTTGCTATCGTATTGAGCGAATAGTGGAACAATTTTAGCCTTGCTCAGCTTAGATAATCGACCAAGGCCTGAAATAGTTGCTTTTTGTGTCGCGAAGAAGTCTACGAAGACACTATGCTCGCGACCAAGGTCTTCATCAGGAAGGTAATAACCTAGGTAACCATCTCGTACAGATTTAATGAAAGGTTTTATACCGCCGCTACGGTCATAAACTCGACCGCCGTATTGTACGCGCTGTCGATGCATCAGCCAGTCACTGAGCTTGTTTTTTTGGGCTTTCGCCATTGCAGATACTGGTAGGTTGCGTGATGCTAGCAACACTGCTGGGATATCTATAGCCCATGTATGTGGTACTAACAAGATAACATTCTCGCCACTATTCGTAATATCGGTTAGGTTGCTCAGACCGTTAATTGACGTATTACTCTCTAACCAACCTTTACTTTTGAGGGTTAGGGATGCAAAGCCCATCAAAAATGAGATGGATGTAACGTATGACTTATAAAGGACTTCTTCGCGCTGTTCGATTGATTGTTCAGGAAAACACATCTCAAGGTTTACACGCGCTCGACGGTTGGCTTTATTCTTTATTTTTACGGCTTGTCTAGCCATAAATTTAGCTATAAATAAACGAATACTATTAGGCAAAAAGCTAACTAACGAAGATAGCAGTACTGCGACCCAGGTGCCCCAGTACTTCGGTGCTAAAAAGCCCCATTCAAATTCAGGATTGTATGCTTTTGGGTCAAAGTCATTGCGTTGTGTGGTCATCAATACACTACATTTTTATTAGGGAAACGGGCTAATAGCTCGCGACTCAGGAAATGATTATATTTTTCAGTGATGGACCCATCAAGAGAGTCCATCATTAAGTTAGTGTTTTCTCACTTATTATGCATTAATAAGCTTCATGTATTCGGCAACACCGTCGGCGACAGACTTAAATTCAATATCGCAGCCTGCACCGCGTAGTTTAGTTAAATCAGCTTGGGTGAATTCTTGATAAGCGCCTTTTAAGTGGTCTGGGAATGGGATGGTTTCAATTTCTCCCTTGCCATGATGTTTGATTACCGCTTTTGCTACTTCTTCAAATGACTCTGCATTGCCGGTGCCCAGGTTAAAAATACCAGAAGTGCCACTTTCTAAGAACCAGAGGTTTACCGCAGCCACATCGCCAACATAAATAAAATCACGCTTAAAGGTTTCGCTGCCTGCAAACAGTTTTGGATTTTCACCAGCGTTCATTTGGTTGTTCAGGTGGAAGGCAACGGATGCCATGCTACCTTTGTGTTGTTCGCGCGGGCCATAAACATTGAAGTATCTGAAGCCTACGATTTGTGAAAGTGTCTCGTTGTGCGCTGCTGCATCAGCCGTTAGGCGACGAACGTAGTTGTCAAACTGTTGTTTTGAGTAACCGTATACGTTCAATGCACCTTCGTATTCACGCTCTTCAATGAAAGTATCAGTTTCACCATACGTTGCTGCGGAAGAGGCATATAGGAACGGAATTTCACGTTCAACACAGTAATGAAGCAGCTCTTTTGAGTACTCATAGTTGTTAAGCATCATGTATTTGCCATCCCACTCAGTGGTCGTAGAGCATGCACCTTCGTGAAAGATCGCTTCAATATGGCCGAAGTCATCGCCAGCCATTACTTGAGTTAGAAAGTCATCTCGATCCATGTAATCTGTGATGTCTAGATCGACAAGGTTCTTAAACTTCTTACCGTCTTTTAAGTTGTCGACGACTAGAATATCGTTGTGGCCCGCTTCGTTAAGCGCTTTAACAATATTGCTGCCAATCATGCCAGCACCACCGGTTACGATAATCATAATTCTCTAACTCTTTTGAATAAAAAACTATCACGAGTATAGCAAGGAATGGATAAGGCGGGCTAGTGGAATAATTTCCCAACCAGAGTATGATACGGCAAGCTAAGTTATAAATCTTGTTGAGTTAATTTCTCAAAACTATAGGTATTATCATGAAGATTGCAGTAGCCGGTACAGGGTATGTAGGTCTCTCAAATGCGATGTTGCTAGCACAGCATCATGAAGTGATCGCAGTAGATATCATCGATGAAAAAGTGACGATGCTTAACAATAAGCAGTCGCCTATTGTTGATGCTGAAATAGAACACTTTCTGGCAAACAAAGCGCTGAACTTCAGGGCTACAACCGATAAATCAGTGTATGAAGATGCTGAGTTTATCATTATTGCAACGCCTACTGATTATGATCCTAAAAACAACTATTTTGATACCAGCTCCGTTGAGTCTGTTATCCAAGATGTGATGGCTGTAAATCCTAAAGCTGTAATGGTCATCAAATCAACGGTACCTGTTGGCTATACTGAACGGGTCAAGCAAGAGCTGGACTGCGAAAATATCATGTTTTCCCCTGAGTTTTTACGCGAAGGTAAAGCGTTGTACGATAATTTGAACCCTTCTCGAATTATTGTTGGCGAGTGCTCTGAGCGAGCTAAAGTGTTTGCAGAACTGCTTGTCGAAGGAGCTGAAAAAGACAATATCGATGTTTTGTTCACCAACTCTACGGAAGCTGAAGCAGTAAAACTTTTCTCTAATACGTATCTAGCAATGCGTGTTGCATATTTCAATGAACTTGACTCTTACGCGGAAGCACATGGATTAGACTCTCGCCAGATTATAGAGGGTGTGGGTTTAGACCCTCGAATTGGCAATCACTACAACAACCCTTCGTTTGGTTATGGTGGCTATTGTCTACCGAAAGATACCAAACAGCTATTAGCTAACTACCAAGATGTACCAAATAACATTGTCGGTGCTATTGTTGACGCTAACCGTACCCGCAAAGATTTTATTGCGGATTCAATCATCAAGCGTTCCCCTAAAGTGGTCGGCATTTATCGCTTGATCATGAAGGCAGGTTCGGACAACTTCCGTGCCTCTTCAATTCAAGGGATTATGAAGCGTTTGAAAGCGAAAGGCATCGAAGTGGTTGTGTTTGAACCGGTATTACAAGAAGAGCACTTCTTCAATTCGAAAGTCTATTCTGACCTTGCTGAATTTAAAGCGGTGTCTGATGTGATTGTTTCCAATCGAATGGTAAAAGAGATCGCTGATGTGGCAGATAAGGTTTACACACGAGATTTATTTGGCAGTGATTGATTTGGTTCTATTTTAGCTAGTGCTAATTAGACCAGATGTTAACAGCTCGATCTATCTGTTTAGTGGCGATATACTGAACCACTAAACGGATAGGGATACTAATAAATAATGAAAACACGTGACAAGATTGTTTACGCTGCTGTAGAGCTTTTTAACGAGCATGGTGAGCGTAGTATTACGACTAATCATATTGCTGACCACATCGAGATCAGCCCTGGTAACCTCTACTACCACTTTCGTAACAAGCAAGAAATTGTCCGTGATATCTTTACCCTCTACTCTACTGAATTGCTGGAAAGGTTTACCCCGATCCAAGGTCAGAAAGAGAGCCTCACTCTATTAAAACACTATCTAGATTCGATATTTACTCTGATGTGGAAGTACCGATTCTTCTACGCAAACCTTCCTGAAATCTTGTCTCGTGACGAGAAACTTCATCTTGATTACATGGCTGTGCAAGAAAGGTTACAAACTAACCTTGTCGATATTATGAGAGCTTTTGTTGAATTGAACTTGCTGAAAGCGTCCGATTCAGAGATGAAATCGATGGTGACGTCTCTTCACTTGATTGCATCGGGCTGGTTAGCTTACCAGTCTGCGATGTCCCCAAAAGCGCAAATAACGGAGCAGGTTGTTCATCAAGGTATGTTGCAGATGATCGCGACCGTTAAACCAATTGCCACCGCGCAAGGTTTTGAACAGCTGACATTATTGGAAGATGGTGTAAGGGCGTTGAACTCTAAATAGAAAGATACGAGTAAGTGCGGTATGGGATACTAATTCGCATCCCGTAGCTGCTTTTATCTGACCAACCAACTCTTTGGGTTTTGAGCTTGGCTGTTTCTGCGGATTTCAAAATAGAGGGATGGGCGAGTTTGACCACCAGTATCACCAGCAAGGGCAATCGCTTCACCGGCTTTCACTTTATCGCCTTCCTTCTTGAGTAGTGCTTGGTTAAAGCCATAAAGCGTCATGTCACCTTTACCGTGATCAAGAAGGACTACTAAGCCATAACCTCGCAGGTACTCAGCAAATACAACGGTGCCTGAGTAAACAGATTTAACCTGCTGACCATATTTGGCATTGATTACCATCCCTTTCCAATTAACTTGTCCGGTTTGGCGTGAACCGTAGTTATGCAGAACTTTTCCTTTGATTGGCCAAGGTAGTTTTCCTTTACGTTTTGCTAAGCCATCCATAGGCACCGCGTTACGTCTTTCTCGTGCAGCTTTCTCTGCTTTGGCGATCTCCGCTTTGAGGCGAGTCTCATTACGCTGCAGCTCGGCTAAGTAATTTTTATCGCCTGAGATGTTTTTCTTAATACTGCCAACGGTTTTCTTACGCTGCGTTTGAGTCTGGGCTAATTTATCGCGTTTTGTTGTCTGTTGTTTTAACAGAGTTGCGATCTGCTCTTGTTCAAGTTGGCGCTGTTTATGGCTTTCTTCTAACTCAAGTTGTGTTTGTTCAATGGTTTTGATTGTTGCAGAACGGGCTTTAGCAAGATGTTGGTAGTAATGGCTAATACGATCTTCTTCGACGCCCGTGTTGAGAATGTTAGATGAGGCTTTGGCGCGGCTTGTCATATAGTAAGTTTGAATCAGTTGTTCCAACTTATCGGTATGAGCTTTTTTCTGAGCGGTAAGAGCTTTGATCTTAGCATCTAAGCTAGCAATATTGGCATTCGCCGTATTAAGCTGCTTTTTACTGTCTTGGATGGCTTTTCCCAGTGCAGCTATTGATAGCTCTTGTTTTTTTAGGCTCGCTTGTAGACTATCGAGCTTCTTTTGCTGTGAAGAGAGGGCTTTTTGCTGGCGAGAGATCTCGCTAGACACACCCTTTAATTCACCTTGAGATGCGGCAAATGACGATGTTGATAAAAGCGCAGCACTGAGGCTGGTAGATATAAGAAGAGTTCGGCTGATAGCTCGAATATGTTTCATCATTATCGTCATTTAGTTGTATTCATCTGCTCTTAAATTTTCGAATTCCGCTGAATCGAATCCACACTCGCTTCGTATCTCGGTTACTTGACTTCCGCTTCTGCTTTTAATCTCTTCATATCTCGATACTCGTATCCCGTTAGTGCTGTTTTATATCCCATCACCATGGATAAAGCTTTGTGAGCGACCATTGAACCCTTGGTCCATATCAAGAGAAGGCTTATCTGTCTTTGGCTTACCGACAATCTTAGCGGGAACACCAGCGACCGTAGTATGTGGTGGTACAGCTTGTAGTACCACAGAACAAGAGCCAATTTTAGCGCCTTCACCCACTTCAATATTGCCGAGTATTTTCGCACCAGCACCAATCATCACGCCTTCACGGATTTTAGGGTGACGGTCGCCGCCTTCCTTACCGGTACCGCCGAGAGTAACATCTTGAAGGATGGATACGTCGTTTTCGACTACCGCCGTTTCACCGATAACAATACCAGTCGCGTGGTCGAGCATGATAGCTTTGCCGATACGTGCTGCAGGGTGGATATCCACTTGGCATGCGACTGAAATTTGATTCTGCAGGTAAGTGGCAAGTGCAATACGCCCTTGCTTCCATAACCAGTTAGCCACGCGATAACCTTGCAGTGCGTGGTAGCCCTTAAGGTAGAGTAATGGCATAGAGTACATTTCTACAGCCGGATCTCGAGTAACTGTCGCGCAGATATCACAAGCGGCCGCATCAATGATCGAGTCATCTTCTTCAAAGGCTTGTTCAACAACTTCACGCACTGCCATCGCAGGCATTGAGGCTGTCTTTAACTTGTTAGCAAGAATGTAACTGAGTGCGGCCCCTAGGCTTTCATGGTTGATAATCGTGGCATGGTAAAAACTCGCAAGCATAGGTTCCTGCTCAGACTGCTGTCGAGCTTCTTTTACGATGCATTGCCAAACTTTTTGTTGTTCACAGTGTTTCATTTTTCCATCCATTCTTTATCAGGGGCTGATGCGATGGCGAGATGAGAGTTTCTAAGAGCTACAAGAACAGAAGCGAGTAACCGAGATTCGAGTAACGAAAAGTAGCCGTCATTAAGAGCTCAATTTGCTCTTGCTCTCTTCGTATCTCGTTTACCCGAATCTCGTATCTGCTTTTACTCTTTTCGCATCCCGCATCTGCTCATATTATCTTTCTGACTTTTTATCTCGAGCAAGTAGATCTTGCGCAGCTAAGTGTGCATCCTTTCCTTGATACAGCACTTGGTAAATTTGTTCAACAATTGGCATCTCAACGCCCATGCGTTCTGATAGTAACCAAACTTCTTTAGTGTTGCGATAACCCTCTACCACTTGACCAATTTCTTCTTGGGCGGTATCAACATCTTTACCTGAACCTAACGCTAAACCAAAACGACGGTTACGCGATTGGTTGTCGGTACATGTTAGTACTAGGTCGCCAAGTCCCGCCATACCCATGAAGGTTTCTGGTTGTGCACCAAGAGCAGCACCCAGTCGGCTCATCTCAGCTAAACCACGGGTAATTAACGCTGTACGTGCATTAGCACCGAAGCCAATACCATCCGACATGCCAGCACCAATCGCAATAACGTTTTTAACCGCACCACCAAGCTGCATACCAATGAAATCTGAGTTTGCGTATACACGGAATGTCTTGCCACAGTGAATTTTTTCTTGAAGCTCTTCTAAGAAGGTCTCATCTGGTGACGCGACTGAAATTGCTGTCGGCATACCCATCGCTAGTTCTTTGGCAAAAGTAGGGCCGGATAGAACCGCTAGAGAGTAATTGCCACCAAGTACATCGTGTGCGACATCTTTGAGTAGGCGACCTGTTTCCGGCTCTAACCCTTTCGTTGCCCAGCAGATGCGAGAATTCTCTGATAAATGAGGCTTTAGACTATTTAAAACGGTGCCAAACACGTGGCTAGGAACGACGACTAGGAGGTCACGGCTTGCTGTCACCGCTTTCTCGAGGTCTGACTCGATGATCAGACTTTCTGGGAAATCGATATTAGGAAGAAATGCATTGTTAGCGCGCTCTGATTCAAGGCGGGCCATGTGGATAGGGTCATGCCCCCAAAGAACAACATTTGCACCGTTACGCGCGAGAGATATAGCTAAAGAGGTCCCGTAAGAACCAGCGCCAATGACAGTCATTGCGATATCTTTGCCGTAAAAGCTGTCTTTACCAAAAGCGCTTGTCGTGTGAGTCGGGCGAGTAGTATCTGTCATGCTTCCACCTAAAAATAATGAGGCAAATCTAAGAGTTCTGGAAAAGCTTCCTACTAAAGTTAGAGGGCTTTCTATCTCAGTACAGTGTAAAGAAAAAATGCACACCGCAGAAGTTACGATGTGCATTTAAGAGTTAACTAGCGTTTGAAACGTTGGGGTTAAGTTCTACTTTGAGACTTAAGCCTGCTCGCCTTCAGCTTGTTGAGCTTGGTTTTGTAGGTAGTTCATGAACAAAGCATCGAAGTTAACAGGTGCTAGGTTCAGTTGTGGGAACGTACCTTTAACCACTAGGCTAGAGATTGTTTCACGAGCGTATGGGAATAGGATGTTCGGGCAGAATGCGCCTAGGCAATGTGCTAGTTGGCCCGCTTCCATTTCGCTTGCAGAGAAGATACCACCTTGCTGAACTTCACAAAGGAATGCAGTGTCGTCTGCGTTCTTCACAGTAACCGTTAGGCGTAGGATTACTTCGTAAACACCTTGACCAAGTTCGCGGCTTTGAGTGTCTAGGTCCAGTTTTACATCTGGATTCCACTCTTTTTGAAACATGTCTGGAGAGTTTGGCGCTTCGAAAGATACGTCTTTTAGGAAGATACGTTGGATTGCGAAGTTCTGTTGTGCGTCTTGTTGTGCTGCTTCAGCCATTTTCTTGTCCTTAAAAATTTAAATTAGGTTTGGTTCGTAATATCTGTTGAACAAAACCCGAAAGTTAGTTTACTAGGTCTGCTTGCTTTTTACCTTTACTATTTCTTACCTTTAACCAAAGGCAGGTTAGCTTCGCTCCAAGCCACTAGGCCACTTTTCAGCACGCTTACGTTTTCGAAGCCTGCTTTAACCAGCAAGTTAGCGCTTTCTTGAGCAGTTTGACCTGTCTTGCATACTACGATGATTGGGTCAGCTTTACGGCTTTCAAGGCTACCTAAGTTATTTGATTTGATGTCTGACGGCAAAATGTGAAGTGCGTCAGTAATATGGCCCTTTTTGAACTCATCTTTAGTACGAATATCAACCACAACGCCGTTCTCACGGTTAATCAGTTGTGTGGTTTGCGCCGCAGTGATCTCTTTGTAGGCTGCGTTTGATGTTTTGATTACGTTCGCAATGATGGCAACAACCAAGCCGATCCATACGATGGCTAAAATCATATTCTCTTGAACAAATGGAACTAACTCTTGCATGTCTTGAACTCTTATCCGTTATTGGGCAGAAAATTATAAGGTAGGAGTATAGCGAGGTTTGGAGTTTTGTGTACATAGTGATCTGAATCTTTGAACAGCACCAGGAGCAAAGTTTAACGATTTTTTTTGATTATATTTTCCGTTAGATAGATAATAGACCTATTTACATTTTTAAATTTTAATGCGTAGTGTGGTTTTCGCTTTGTTACCAATGGGCGGTAGCGTGCTTGGTAAAGATGTTTACACTGTGCACGGTTCATGAGTTAAAAAGTTAGGTTAGGGGTTTTTGTGAAGATATTAGTCACTGGCGGTGCTGGTTTTATCGGTTCTGCAGTTGTTCGCCATATTATCAATAGTACATCGAATAGCGTAGTAAACGTTGATAAGCTCACTTATGCAGGTAACTTAGAGTCACTTGTAGATGTTGATTCAAATGAACGTTATACATTCGAACAAGTAGATATTTGTAACCGTGCAGAACTTGACCGTGTTTTTGCTGAGCATAAACCGGATGCAGTAATGCACTTAGCCGCTGAGTCGCATGTTGACCGCTCAATCACTGGCCCAGCTGCATTCATTGAAACGAACGTAGTTGGAACATATACGTTATTGGAAGCGACACGCGAGTACTGGAATAATCTTGAAGATCAAGCGAAAGCAGAGTTTCGCTTTCATCATATCTCTACAGACGAAGTTTATGGTGATCTTCCTCACCCAGATGAAGTCCCTGAGGGAACTGAGCTCCCAATGTTCCTGGAGACGACATCTTATGAGCCATCTAGCCCTTATTCTGCTTCAAAAGCATCAAGTGACCATTTAGTGCGTGCATGGTTACGTACTTACGGCCTGCCGACTATCGTCACTAATTGCTCAAACAACTATGGCCCATATCACTTCCCTGAAAAATTGATCCCACTTGTCATCTTGAATGCTTTAGAAGGAAAAGATCTTCCTATCTACGGTAAAGGTGACCAGATTCGTGACTGGTTGTTTGTAGAAGATCATGCTCGAGCGCTCTACAAAGTCGTGACCGAGGGTAAAGTCGGTGAGACCTATAATATTGGTGGTCATAACGAAAAACAGAATCTTGAAGTGGTTAATACTATCTGTGACATCCTTGACACGCTAGTACCGAAAGCGACCAAATATGCAGAGCAAATAACGTATGTTCAAGATCGTCCAGGTCATGACCGTCGTTATGCCATTGACTCATCTAAGATGCAACGTGAATTGGGTTGGACGCCAGAGGAGACGTTCGAGACAGGTCTTCGTAAGACGGTTCAATGGTATCTAGATAACTCCAAGTGGTGTCAAAATGTACAAGATGGTAGCTATCAGCGTGAGCGTCTAGGTGTTATGGCAGGAGATAAATAATGAAAGGCATTGTATTAGCCGGTGGTTCAGGAACACGTTTATATCCACTGACACGTGGCGTGTCGAAACAATTATTGCCGATTTATGACAAGCCAATGGTATTTTACCCGATTTCTACATTAATGCTCGCTGGTATCAAAGATATTTTGATTATCACGACGCCAGAAGATAATGCAGGTTTTAAGCGTTTGCTAGGTGATGGCTCTGATTTTGGTATTAACCTTGAATATGCAATTCAACCAAGCCCTGATGGGTTGGCTCAAGCTTTCATTATTGGTGAAGAGTTTATTGGTGATGACAGTGTGTGTTTAGTTCTTGGTGATAACATATTTTATGGCCAGGCATTTAGCCAACAGTTACAAAACGCACGCGAGTTAACAGAGGCAGGAGTTGCGACGGTATTTGGTTATCAAGTTAAAGACCCTGAAAGGTTTGGTGTTGTTGAATTTGATCAAGATATGAAAGCGATATCAATCGAAGAAAAGCCGAGCGCACCCAAATCTAGCTATGCGGTGACAGGATTGTATTTCTACGATAACCGAGTGGTTGAAATGGCAAAACAAGTCAAACCATCTCATCGCGGAGAGTTAGAAATTACAACTCTCAATGATATGTACCTCAAGGATGGCACATTAAACGTAGAGTTACTAGGTCGTGGTTTTGCTTGGTTAGATACCGGTACTCATGAAAGCCTTCACGAAGCCTCTTCTTTTGTACAAACAATTGAGCATGTCCAAGGCCTTAAAGTTGCTTGTTTGGAAGAAATAGCATGGCGGAATGGTTGGCTTAATAATGCTCAATTACAAAAGATAGCAAGTAAGATGTTAAAAAATGAATACGGGCAATATTTATATCAATTAACTGAGCATAAGTAAGGAGCTATCATGGAAGTAACGCATACGAGTCTCGCTGGATGCATCATAATAAAGCCTAAAGTGTTTGGTGATGATAGAGGCTTTTTTATGGAAACTTTTCAAAGTGAGAAGTATAAAAAAATAGGCATCGATTTAGATTTTGTTCAAGACAACAGATCTAGATCAACAAAAAATGTATTACGAGGATTACACTTCCAGAAAACTAAACCCCAAGGAAAGCTCGTAACTGTAACCAGTGGTGAAGTTTTAGATGTTGCGGTAGATTTGAGACCAGATTCTCCTACGTTTGGCCAATATGAAAGTGTGATATTAAATGAGGATAATAAACTTCAATTCTATGTACCGCCGGGTTTCGCCCATGGTTTTTGTGTCTTAAGTGATGTTGCTGACTTTCAATATAAATGCACAGACTTTTATGACCCTTCTGATGAAGGTGGTATCATTTGGAATGATGAGACCTTGAATATTGATTGGAAAATAGAAAAACCGATTATCTCAAGTAAAGACTCATTACAAGAAACCTTCAAAAGCTTTTGTCTTACCCTCGATAAATAAAGCTACTATACCTTCATTTCTATAGAGCCTCATCATGCTGAAGAAAATTAATAACATCTTATTTGGCTTTGTATCATCGATAGTCGGCAGTGTATTATTGTTAATATTAACAGTATATATTACACGGACCGTAACTGTTGAAGCATATGGAGAAGCCAAATATGCTTTAAACGTTGCTTCAATAGCATTAGTGTTATTTATGATGGGGCGAGAAAATATATTAGTACTGTCTTATCAAAGAGAAGGAAAAAAAATAATTTTAGAAGAAGTGTTTCTAACAATATCTTTTTTGTTTTTTCTTTCAATTTTAATTTCTTGTGTTTTTGTCAACCTAGAGGTGGACTATACATATTACCTCGGACTGCTAATGGTTCCTCTTTGGGGGGCATTTAATATTTCAAATGCTGCATTAAGAGCTGTAAATAAAGTTAATGAATCATTTTTTATATCAAATGTTATCCAGAGGATATTGAGATTCACTATCGTAATTGGTTTTGTATTTCTTTATCCCAACGCTCTTGGTATTCTCCTTGGCTATGTGGTTTCACAATTAGCTTTAGTTATTATCTCTCTTTATGTTATAAGATCGAATATTACATCGGCTAATAATGAAATTTCACCGAAAAGGTACTTTAATAAAGTTAGTGAATCTATCATATTTGGATTGACTGCTCTGACATCTGTTTTGATGATACACCTAGATTCCATAATGCTAGGGCAACTTAGTGATGTTAGGAATGTTGCACTTTATGATATAGCATACTCGTTGAGTATATTCACGTTCTATCCATTACTAGCTCTTATTAAATCAACTGAAACTAATGCATTAGAACTTTCAAAACCAGAGGTATTTGCAAAGTATAATAAGAACGTTAGTATTTCAGTTTTATTGTCTTCATTAGTATCTATATTTTTTATAGTATATGGCAAGCACGTTCTTTTTATATTTGGTAATGAATATGTCGATATTTATTATGCGATGTTAATACTCACTTGTGGTTTTACGATTATTACAGCATTTGGAGTTCCAACCGAATACTTATTGTGGAATAAAAAAAGAAAAACAGTTATATTAATATCATCAATAGCTATTGGATTGAATGCAATATTAAACATCGTATTAATTCCTATTGTTGGTGGTGAAGGGGCTGCAATAGCATCAATTAGTAGCTTGGTGTTTTTAAAGTTAAGTAGTAGCTACATAGTAAAATCAAAATTCAAAGTGGCATTGGGATTACCGTTATTGAAGGTTTTAACCTACCTTATCACCTTCCTAGCTTGCTATAAATTATCTGAAATAATATCACTCAAAGAGTTTGTCATATACAAGGATATCGTTTTTAAACTACCAATAATTAGTTGCATAATTATTGTAACCATCTTGTTTAATATGAAGCTCATTAGAGAATTAATCAATGAATATAAAAGATAAAACTGTATTTAGTTCTATCACGGACTCATTTTTTGTTTTAATTGCAATTATGCTCTTGTCTTATAATCATTTCTCTGGATATGATATAAGTACATTTGTTATAGCTTTAGCGATAATATCAAATCTTCAATTATTATATAGGTCCCAAAATTCACTACTTATAATTAACCTTTTCTTATTTACCTATTGGTTGGCACTCGTTCCTTTTTTTATTTATGGTATCCATTATCATATTTATGACACTTACCAAACATCTGAGTTAACTACTCAGGTCGTCTTGATGCAGGTGATCTTTCAGCGTCTAATTACTACAGAGAAAACATGTAAACCAATCAATATAAAAAGCGTATATGAAAACAAGTCTGCTAATATATTTTTTGCGTCAATATTGGTGGCCTTTTCCTTTAATTTTTTAACTGTGATTTCTAGTAGAACAATATTAACTGTCGGCTATGAAAATAGCTTTAATGAAGGTACGATATTACTAGAATATGTTGTTATCCCACTATTGGTTGCTTGCATTCATTGTCATTCGAAAAGCAAGCTTGAAGTATCTCTCTTATTTATTGCAATTGGCCTTTCTATGATATTGCCACTTTTATACGGGAAAAGGTTACCTTTCATATTGTGTGGGATGATATTTTATCTCTTTTTCCTCGAAAGTAAGCTATCGAAAAAAAAGTTGATAGGATTAGTTTTATTAGCTTTGATTGCTGTACAAATACTAGGTGTCGTAAGAGATTCAGAATATACTCTCACAATAAACTATCTATTATTTGGCTTAAAAGAAAACGGTCAATACTCAAACAACCAAGGTGGAGTGACAGCAGCTTCGGTTGCTTACTTAGGTCTAATAAAAGAAGGCGTTTTTGATTCAAGTTTTAGGCTTACAAGCTTTGTATCACAATTTTTAACCGCTTTTATTCCTTCCTCAATGGCACCAGATGAAACATTTATCAATATAGAAGCTATGAAGTATACTCCTATTCCTGGTAATGGTGGTTTTACTACCACTTATGCATATCTATTTTTAGGTCCGTTGGGTGTTATATTATTTTCTTTTTTGTTTAGAAAAATGTTATCAATTAGGAAGAATTCAACATTAATAATGCTTATACCATTGATAACAATAACTCTTTTTCCTCGATGGATGGTTTATAGTATATTCCCATATATTAAAATTCTAATATGGGCCTCGATATTTTATATTTTACTGAAAACTGTTAAATGTTTTTTAGGACAAGTGAAAAATGAAGAAAGTGTTATTTGTAGGTTTCTATGATGACTATGCAAGGTTTTATTCCTCAGTATCAAACGAACTTAAAAACCTTATAGGTATAGAGTCAACATTTTGGTACTTTAATCTAAGTGGTTACTTGTATGGTAAAGTACATAAACAAAATTGTCATTTGATAAATGTTGAATCATGTATTAACAAGCATGAACCGATTCTTACTGAAATAGACTACGATAGCTATTTAAAATATAATAGATCTTGCGAGATATTAACGCCGGCCTTAGAAGAGAAACTAATTATAAAAGCTAGTAACTATTACAGCTATATATCTAGTGTTTTTGAAAGCCAAAAATTTGATTTAGTTGTCATGCCCGGTGATTGCCGCATGCTCGAAAGAATAATAATTGATTTGGCGAAAATAAATGATATAGAAACTGTTTATTTTGAGCAAGGGCCTTATGGAACAACGATTATAGATGAACAAGGAGTTAACTCATATTGTTCATTTAGAAGTAATTTTCAGTTATCAAATGAATCTTGCAGCAAGAAATTCTCGAAACCTAATAAAAATAAAAAGTTCAGACGAAACCCAATATATAGAGGGCTAGACAAAATCATAGATAAGCTCTTTAGAACACATGAAGTATACCCATATGAAAATCGAGAGTATTCCTCAAATAAAGTGGTTTCAGTAAAAGAATATGAAGATATAAAAGAAATAAGTAAAGACTCTGAGTATATATTACTTATATTGCAAGTGCCTCATGATGCAAATTTTACCCATCACAATCCACATTTCTCGTCTCATTTTGAGATGCTTAGAACTATTCATTCTAACAAGCCTGTCAAAAGTAAAATTTTAGTTAGGGAGCATCCACTCTATAAAATGAGATATGAAAAAGAGTTGTATGACTTTATATCTTGCTCTGATGATGTATTCTTGGACAAGTCTGCTTCAGTCGAGGATACATTTAAAAAAGCGGAAATAGTTGTTGTTAACAACTCCACTAGTGGTTTGGATGCGCTATCACATTACAAAAAAGTAATTGTTCTTGGTGACTCTTATTATGATCAAGCTCCGTGCGTTTTTAAGGTGGAAAGCCTGAATAACTTAGATTGCTTTATCGAAAATGTGATTAACTCAAAGATTGAATATGACATGGTTGATAGGTATTTAAGCTCACTTGTGTACAATTACTTGTTACCAGGTCATTACAGAGATGATACCTTAACAGTAAGTAAGTTAGTTGCAAAAAAATTGAAAATAGTACTCGGTTGATATCATGAATTTAAAAGATAAAAAAATTGCTATATTAGGGCCTGATTTTTTTGGTTACCCTGATGCGATAATTAAATCAATTGTTAAGCAAGGAGGGGATGCAATATTTATTGATGAACGCCCTGCGAATGATTTTTTAACAAAAGCACTCTTGAGGCTACGATACGATTTTTTAATAAAAAATAAAATTAAGAAGTACTATAGTAAAGTACTCGATAAGTTAGATGAGTATAATCCTGACGTGATCTTGTTGATTAGTCCTGAGACTATTCAAGAGGAATATTTAAAAGAAATAAGGTCAAAATTAGACTCAAAAATCGTAATCTATATGTGGGATTCGATAGCGAACAAACGTGATTCTATTCAGTTGTTTGATTATGCAGATAGTATAATAACCTTTGATCTTGAAGATTCTCAAAGGTATGACAATGTTGAATTTCTTCCTTTATTCTATGAGTCAAGCTACTCTCTAGAAAGGAAAGAGACCAAATATGATATATCCTTTATAGGTACGGTTCACTCCGATAGATATAAAATCATTTCGGAACTTTGTAAAGGAAATGTTAGATTTTACAAGTTCATGTATATGCCTAGTCGTGTCCTATACTATTTTAGACGATTTACATCGCGCTCAATGTTCAGCATGAAGAAATCTGAGTTAAGCTTTGCCAAGATCTCAAGTACGGATATTGCTGAGGTTTTCTCTTGTACGCAGGCTATTCTTGATATAAATCATCCTGGCCAAAAAGGGTTAACGTCTAGGACATTTGAGTCACTTGGAGCCGGTTGTAAACTAATTACAACCAATAGTGAAATTGCAAAGTATGATTTCTATACTCCCGATAATATATACATATTGGATAGAAAGAACCCTAAGGTAGATTTGAGCTTTTTTGAGACACCATTTAACAATGAGTTCAATGAGAAAATCAAATCAAACCACCTAGATCATTGGATATACAATGTCATTAATGGTTATACTAAATAATAATGGTGAAAAACGTGACTAGAAAAATTAATTTATTCCAGCCTTGCTTAGGAAAGGAAGAAGCAGCTGAAGTGGCAAAGGTATTCGAAAGTAACTGGATTGGAAAGGGCCCAAAAACCTCACAGTTTGAAGAAAACTTTGCTCTTCACTTAGATTCAACAAAAGAACATGTCCTCAGTACTACAAGTTGTACGGAGGCCATATTCTTGACCTCAAAGATATTTGATTTTGGCCAAAACGACGAAATTATCGTACCAACTAATTCATTTCCATCTGTGGCTAGCAGCATATTAGAATCAGGTGCAAAAATAGTATTTTGTGATATAGACTCTCGTAGTTTGAATGTCGAGTTGAAACACTTTGAGCATTTAGTGACTGAGAATACAAAAGCTATCTTTATTACACACTATGGCGGCTACCCAACAGATATGGACGATATTATGTCGTTTTGTAGTACTCATAATATTAAAGTGATCGAAGATTCTGCATGTGCCATTTCAAGTCGTTACAAGGGCAAACGTTGTGGTACGTTTGGTGATATGGCATTTTGGTCTTTTGACGCAATGAAGACACTAACTACTGGCGATGGTGCAATGATCTATTTTAAAGATGAAAATGATCGCACTTCTGCATCTGAGTGGTTGTATTTAGGTTTACCTGCAAAGGAAAAAAGTGGCTTAGATAAGTCAGCTGATGATAATTCAGCAGGCTGGTGGGAGTTTGATATCACTAAGCCAGGTCGTCGTGCTGTAATGAACGACATTACTGCTGCTATTGGGTTGGTGCAACTCGATAAAGTACCGAGCTTTATCTCCCGTAGAGCTGAGATTGATTCTTTA
The DNA here is from genome assembly GCF_016406055.1 of Vibrio sp. IB15. Lineage (NCBI taxonomy): Bacteria > Pseudomonadati > Pseudomonadota > Gammaproteobacteria > Vibrionales > Vibrionaceae > Vibrio > Vibrio sp. IB15. The sequence continues at coordinate 69,909 of NZ_JAEFCE010000006.1, read as the reverse complement.
TATCGAGAAAAACTCTCCACCATTAATGACTTGCTTTTGCCTCCAAAGCCAGATTTCGATTATGAATCATCATTTTACTTTTTTTGGGTTCAAACAGAAAAACGAGATGAACTTGCCAAATTCCTTTTGGCTAATGGTGTTTACTGTACCTTTAGGTACTGGCCATTACATAAAGTTGATTTATTCAGCTACGATAATATGCCTGAGTTTAGTGGCTCGGAGAAAGCGACAGCGACAACTTTGAACTTACCTATCCATCAGTCCATGTCTAATGAAGATGTTGAATATATTTGTGATCTCATTCATGATTTTATGAGCAGATAATTAGTTCCTGAATTAGTGAGGTAATTAGTATATTACCTCACTTTTTAAAATCACTGTATCTCATATTTACGCCTATTTTTTATAACCAAGGTTTAACTTTTCTTATGTTGTATAAAGTAATATGGATTGCAAGAGCAATTATGTATCGATTGTTCTTTAAAAAAGTTGGCTTCCCGTCATATATAGGTAAGCCAACTTTTCTGTACAAACCGAGTAAAATATCGATAGATAAGTGGGTTCGAATTTTTCCAGGGGCTAGATTTGAGGTTCATGGAGATGATTCATATATAAATATTGAAAAGAATGTTGGCATAGGACAAAATGCTCATATTATCTCTGGTGGTAAACTCAGTATTTCAGAAGGCACAGTTATAGCCCCTCATGTATTTATTAATAATTTTGATAATGAGTACCAATCTATTGGCGAGAACGTATTGTCTCAAAAGTCTATTTACAAAGAGACAATCATTGGGAAAAACTGTTTTATAGGTTTCGGTGCTGTTATACAGTCTGGAACAGTTTTAGGCGAGCAGTGTATTGTTGGAGCTAACTCGTTTGTTAGCGGAGTTTACCCAGACTATTGTGTTATTGCAGGTAATCCAGCAAAAGTTTTGAAGGTATATGATAAAGAAAAAATGAAGTGGGTTAAAGTGTAAGTTAGTATTTTTATTTTCTTCAATAAACACGTAGAGCTTCGTTGAAAACTCTCGTGTCTGCATTTATCACACAAAGGCCTATCATTATACAGTTTGATTTGGTAGTTGCTTTACTCGTCCAAACGAAATTGCTTTATTTTAGTTGTGCAACCCACTTTCCTCCAATTTCTTGGTAATTTACCTAAACGCACTGTAACTATCATAAACTTTTTCCTAAAAGCGACTGCTAATCTGGTTAAGCTCTAAAATTACTTGGCAATATAAAATTCTGTCATGATCAAGTTATTGATAACTTTTATGCCTATATTTTTTCAACTCAACATGCTCAAATGAGCTAGTTCTAGATACAAATCGAATCTCGTAACAAAAAATACCAAAAGTGAAAGTATGAGAAACAATCAGCAAGTTAATAGTATACAAATGCTTCGGGGGATATGTGCGCTGCTTGTTGTATGGGCGCATAGTTATAGCTGGGTTGACGATGTTTATCCTGATATGGGTAAGAACCTTTTTTCTTTTGCGTTTGTAGGCGTTGACATATTTTTTATCATATCTGGTTTTATTATCACTTATGTGACAGATAATAGAAAAGAACAGGTAGCAACTCTATTTTTAACAAAAAGATTTTTCCGTGTAGTGCCATTGGCCTGGATAGCTATGTTATTTTATGGCCTGGCTTCCGGTTACTCCATATCAGATCTGTTTAGTAATAGTGATTTCATAAAAAGCTTGCTATTTATTCCTATTGACTCATCAGCTCAAGCTCCTGCATATGGATATGGTTTCCTTATCGTTACTTGGACTTTGATATATGAAATTATATTTTATCTAATATTTTCAATATCATTGCTTATTAATGGTAAGTATCGAAGTGCTATTTGCTCCGTTGCTATAGTGAGTCTGGTAATATCATTACAATATTTTTCTTCTGATCTTGTTTCTTTAAATACTCATGAAAAACTAAGTCTACCTGATCTATCAATACTGACATCTATTTACGGTGTGCTTGCTAATCCGATGATGCTTTATTTTATTGTTGGTATGATCTTGGCTGAGGTTTATATGGTTTTACCGAGTAAAAACAACCATGTTGTCGGTGCTATATGCTTATTTTTAATATTGTTATGCTTGTCCTATTTAACTATGATTTCTATGCCATATAATAGGTTGATAATAGTAGGGCCTTGGTGTGCTGTAATTGTTATGTCAATGTTGATCTGGGAGAAAATTGGAGGTTTAATAGTACCCAAAATATTCATATTTCTAGGCTCGCTTACTTACTCGTTATATTTGTTTCACGTTCCTATTCAAATGTTTTTTTATTCAAGAAGACTTCCAGGATTCGAGTTTTTTTACGCTGGGTTTAGTGGCTTCTCAAAGCTATTTTTCTTTACATTTCTTTCTATATTGATTTCTAGTTGTGTGTTCTTTACTTTTGAAAAGTTTTTTATAAAGTTAGGTCGATACTTTTCAAATAAATTGATTTATCATGAGGAAAGTAAGAAAGCATGAATAATCTGATAGATAGTATGTGAAGACCTAATGGTTAGTCATCATTAAAAGTATCGTTCGTCCTTTTAAGATATATGGCATATTCTGTCAGCACAGAAACCACAGGTTTCCCCGTGGATGGATGCCAATTCCAAAATTACAGCGTAAGCTGTAATTTTGCAACGCTTAGCGTTGTTACGGTAAGCCCCGGGAATGTCCAGGGGGAACGTTCTAACAGCGTACCACATAGCTTTACGTCTAATAAGGACGTTGATCTGTCAAGTTCTACGCCTGAGGTGAAATAATATCGAAAACTAAAGCTAGGTAACCTTTGTTGAGTTATTAGCTTTAGATAAAGAGGTTACCCAACCTACAATACCTTTCAATCAGCACTTGAATACAGTACAAGCCTTACATAGCAATGTAATATCATTTTTATAAAGTTAGTCATATTCCGCAACGGTTTAATTCTATACATCACTGTTTCGATAGTGGAGGTTTGGGGGGACAATTTCGTTACTTTTAAATCCTTTTTGAACCATATAACAGTGGCAGTCAATGGTGAGGCTTAGACTCCTAAAAGATTGTATTTTTCTAGAGTTAATTGGGAAGCACTTTTCCATCGATACGATTCGATAAACTTAGCTCATGACTTGTAGCGACCGCAACACGCTGTTTTTCCTTACAGCTTGTATCATGCCTTGTCAATTTCTATTCATAATCCCTACAGGCATATCAATGAGAAAATGCTGTATTGCATCTCTCATTTTTTACTGAGCTCTTAACCCGGTTTACTTTACAATCACTCATCATTTTTAATTAATTAAAAAGGTCAGACAACTAAGATGAATTAGCGCTTGGTTGTACTAATTCCTATCGGTTCTTTTTTACAAGGGTTAATATGCGAGGCTACTCTTTATAGTAGGGATAGTGGTTAGGTTGGTAGGTTCTTTACTTAAGTCTAAGCGACAGTCCTTCATTATTCCGATAACTGCCCTTAGACAAAGTATTAAAGATATTGTTATAAACTAGGATCAATTTCTTGAAAAATTCTTTCTAATATAGGCTGTGATGCTCCAGATATTGCTTAATAGCAGAAGGTAAACTGCAAAGCAGGCCACAAAAGCGTAGAACATGACATACTCTGGAATGTTAAGCATTTCAGCGGAAATACCTATTGCTGCAAATACAGATGCTATTGAACTGATTACGATTAGAGTTTGTGTCGAACTTAACCCTAAGCGTTGGAATATATGGTGTAAGTGCTCGCGATCTGGCTTGAAAGGAGAGTCCCCTCTTTTTATTCTACGAATCATTATCGCGGCCATATCTAATAAAGGAATTGCAATTAACCATAATGCGGTCACGGGGCGTAGAGGTGGCTTACTTCCATTTTGGCTAGAAAGTAGAAGTAACCATATGACAGTAAAACCAATTAGCATACTTCCAGCATCTCCCATAAATACCTTCCTTTTACGCCCGAACGCGCCAAGGTTAAGTAAGATATACGGAACGATAGTTACGACAAGGACTAGACAAATATAAGCTAAGTTATGTTGTCCATCAAAGTAAAGCATAATACCGAGCCCACCAAAAGTAACAATTGATAGACCTCCGAGCAGACCATCAATCCCGTCTACCATGTTAAATGCATTAATGGCCCCAACTACCGCGAATATCGTTACAAGGAAGCCAAACCAACCCAGCGTGATTACATCGCCAGTACCAAATACATCACCGATAGTAATTAGTTCAATATCACCAACGACCATCATAATAACGGATAATCCAGCTTGGACTGCAAACCTCAGTTTGAAGCTTATGTCATATTTGTCATCCAAAACACCGACACTAACAAGTATTAGGATACATGCAGCGTAAAGTTCCGTGTGTGGCAGGATGTTTGGGTTGTTGAATAAAAAATAGAGAAGAGAAATACAAATTGATAGCCCTCCAACTAAAGGGATTGCACCATCATGTAGTTTTCTCGCATTTGGCTTATCAACTAGCCCGACTTTTTTTGCAAATTTACGCATGATGAAAATCGTTGCAAAAGAAAAGAAGAAAAGAAAAGAAAGGGCAAGGAAAGAAATGATCACTGCGTGAGCCTTGTAATGTATTTGGGGTGAATTTTAATGCATTTGACTTCGATATAAAAGAGGAATAAATGGTCAACGTGATCTTTCTTTATCGTTTGGAAGTTTTTTTGAGTTATCAGCCTGTTTGCATAGGCATGGGGCGGTTGTGGTTATGATTGTATCTTCCAGGTGTATGGTTTATATCCCTAATTACGTTATATTAATCGTTACTTTTTGAAGGCTGAGGTCGATCTTGCACATTATTTGACATGTTCTGATTTTCAGCAGTTGCTATCCCATTTGGTCTTGTAATTAAGGCTTCGATTGAGCTAAAACGTTATGAAGGTCAACTTCTATGGGAAGAGTTTTTACAAAGTTAACAGTACTAACAGTATACTGATGTGATAATATTCGACCGTCATTAATTTAGATATCTTGAGAGATTTATAGTGAAGCAGCAGGTTCAATCACAGCCGTATACCCCACAAAACCAGCAGGTGTACACACCAAATGATGAAGTTGATTTTAGAGAACTATTTAAAGCTCTCTGGGCCAGTAAACTGATAATTATACTGACGACTACTTTGTTTGCGGTAGCTAGTACTGGTTTTGCTTTTTTAACACAGGAGTGGTGGTCTTCTAGCGCAAAAGTTGCTAAAGCTCAGCTTCAAGATATCTCGGCGTACCAGCAACAAGTGATTAAACTTCAACCTGTTTTCAATGTTTATCAGGAAGATGGTACGGTGTTAGTTAGTGATGAGCTAGAAACTTTGGTTGATCCCAAACTATTGTTTCAACGTTTCGTGGATACATTTAATTCTAATAACAACAAGCGTGCTTTTTTAAACGATAATGCAGATTTTATAGCATTTAAGACGACTCGTATTGATAATGCTGACAATTCTGAAGACGCTGAACGAAAATTGTATGTGGAATGGTTTAACAGAATTAAAGCATCTCCTGTTGATAAAAGAAATTCAAAGTCATCTTACAATGTGACTTTTCAGGCCACGACAAAACAAAGTAGTTTCGACTTGCTAGGTGATTACATCCTGATGACTGAATCAAAAGTACATCAAGACGTATTTAATGATTTTCAGGCGATGATTAACGGTAAATGGAATGAGTTGACCCAGCAAAAAAAGGTTCTTGAAACTCATGCAAAAAGTCAACTTGCTGTAGAATTAGCACGAGCTAAATACTCAATGAACATAGCATTAGCTGCTGGGGTAGAGAAACCGATCCAAACCGGTGATGATAAAGAGCGCTTTAGTATTGATTTAGGTTCAAAAGGTTTGCAAGCCAAAGTTAAGGTTTTGGAGTCGGTACAAAACCTAAGTGTCATAGAGCCTCGTTTGCAACAAATTAATGCTAAATTGGAAATGCTAGCTAACTTCAAAGTCGATAGAAATATTGAATTTCAAACGTTCCGCTACCTTGAAAATGTTAGTCAGCCAGTGACTCAAGACAAGCCCAAACGTGTACTGATAATTTTGTTTTCCACTTTGTTTGGTGGGTTCTTTAGTGTCGCATTTGTACTTATAAGGTTTGTATTTAGGAAAGAAAATTAGCTTTTGCATCGATAGCGTGCGCGCCCTATAAGGCTGAGTTACTTATGATTTCAATAGTAAATGAAGATCTAACTATCCATGATACTAGCTTGATGATTTTGCATCGCTGTGGCGCGTTTATCAATTATACATGTACTTGACTGTGGTCATTATTCATCATGCCCAATCAGTTGTTTAAGCTGAGCATCTTTTGGGTGGGAAGGAGAATCACCTTTTTCATATAAACTTGTATATTAATGGGAACCATTATGAAAAAGATGGCTCTAGTGGCAGCAGTAGCGGTTGATTCTAACGAAAGCGGTGTAACAACTACTCGATAATTTGTCTGTGGGCGTTTAAAACCATTTTATGTGAGAGCATAAAGTGGTTTTTTATATCTAATTGATTCATTGATGATGGGACATCAGTAACTAGATTGCTAGGAAGCTGAGCTTCCAGGCTTATTAAACCAACAAGAACTCTTCAGTGAAAGAGAGTCGAGAGGTGTGCTGGCAGTAAGGCCCGGTGTCACAGGACTGGCTCAAATCATCGATATCGATATGTCGACACCCAAGCTACTGGCGGAATGGGATCAACGTATGATCAAGACCTTAACGACCAAGCTTTACTTTCAATACATCATTCAAACGGTATTAGGTAAAGGGGCGGGTGATCGAGTGTAAATAGCGATGCTTGAGGCTCACGCTATATGAGATCTGTGCCAAACTTTACAGTTTTGCGTACTAGAGAGCTCTAATATGATGCTTTATAAGGTATTGTTTATGATTTACCCATTTACTTGAATGTGGTTATTACCTATGATGAGCATACAGTTGTTTAAGCTGAACAGCTGATTGCTGGTGTGAATGTCACCGTCAATATAAACGTTTATATCAATGGAAATTATTATGAAAAAGATGGCTTTAGTGGCTGCATTAGCAGTGAGCTTTTCTGGTGCAGCACTTGCTGCTGAATCAACTGCGGCAGCGGGTGCTGGTTCAAGCGCTGGCTCAGCAGCGGGTGCGGGTGCATCTGCAGCAGCAGCTGGCACAGCAACTACCGTTGCAGTAACCACAGCAGCAGTAGCGGCAGCGGCAGCAGTAGCCGTTGCTTCTAATGAAAGCGGTGCAACGACAGTGACAGCTCAAAAGTAATCGATTTTTGAGCTTAAAGGCCACTTTACATACATGTGTAAAGTGGCTTTTTTATGCCACCATTATACTTGGTTCTGATTTTCATGAATAAAACGATCTTATTACTCTTTACTGCTCTCTTGTTAACGGCTTGTTCTCAAAAAGCCAAAGACGTTAATGCCACTTTCGATGCCGCCTTTTTTGGAAGTTCCGATGTTGAGCTGTCCAAGGAATATATTCAAACCTTACCTTATTCCAGCATCTATGCGGAAGTAAACGACCAAGGCAAAATCTTCATGGTTTTGGCTTACGTTGGGAAAAATCCTCAAACTGGCGCAGAACAGCTAAAGTGGATGTCTTCTGACAAAGCGATGATCGTCACTGAAAATGGACGTATTGTACAAACCTTATTGCTTCCTTACGAAAACCTCTCTGGTTTGGCATTCCATCCGTTAAACACGTTCTCGTCAGCAAACAGCTCGTCACCAGATTCTTCTTCTGTGTTTGATGTGTCAGTTAACCCCGGAGCCAAAAAATGGCAAGCGGTTTACGATTGGCAACCAAATTATCGATTCGGCTACAAAGCCAATATCACCCGCACGTATGCAGGGAATGAAACGGTTGAAACACCGTTAGCGTCCATCGACACCAAGAAATTCCAAGAAAAAGTGAACTTCCCGATGTTAGAGCAAGAGATGACGAACGCATATTGGGTCAACAGTAAAGGTCAAGTGGTTAAAACCATACAGTATTTAGGCCCAAATATGACAAGGCTTGAGCTAACCGTCCTTAAGCCTTACCAAAGTAATTAACGAGTCTGAGTAACGAATTAAAATGATGAATAATATGAGTCACGCATCAAAAATGACGGAGTGTCGGCTGTCTGTTATGAGTTCTACACTAACGATGAGAGTTCTGTTGACGTTTAGTGCGCTGTTATCTCTGTGTACTTTTAGCTTCGCTTCTTCAGCGTCTAACGTTGTTACGCCTTCGGTTAAAACAACCATTGAGCTTCCTCTTCAAGGTGTAACGCTTGAGTATAAAGCTAGCGTTCGATTGCTTCAGGTGTTGGACGACGCGAATGCGAGCTCTAACATGACTGCTGGCTCTAACGTGACTAACAGTAGCAGTATTGGTTATTTCCCTCTTTCAGCTCAATTGTTTGATAAAACCAATACTAAAGCTAACGGACTTAACAAAGATATCGAAGCCCAAAAGCACCATGTATTTAAGCAGCTTGACGCTTTTTCGGTAGAAGAACCAGAAGCAAAACGAGTGAAGCAACAGTTAGCCTCTTTCCAATATCTCAATCGAGTTTTTATTGAATTAGATCGTAATGCGGTTATCTCGCAATCAGGTAAGAACCCGTTACTGGTTTCCCGTTCTAATCTAGATAAAACATCGGCAACTCAAGCTCAAAGGTTTTCTCTGTACTTACCAAAACGACCAACGTCAATTCAGTTGGTGGGGGCAATGAAAGAGTCGGTCACCATGAATCTGATAGAGCATGGCACCTTGAATGACTATCTCGACGCATTGCCGAGCGGCTTTATTGGTGAATCAGCGGATAAAAGCGTGGCATATGTTGTTCAGCCAGATGGCGTGGTGCAAACCATTCAATATGCATACTGGAACGAACAGCCGGTTTATTTAGCACCAGGTGCCATGGTATTTATGGCGTTTGACGCTCTGCCATCGGAGTACTCAACGTTGAACCAAGATATTGTCGATTTGCTACGTAATAAGGTTGGCCTGTAATGCTGAAACAGAAATCATTCCCACTATCGGCAGTGTGCACATCGGTTACCTGCGCCTTGTTAATGACCAACAGTACTTCTGTATTTGCAGAGACGTTTTTTGCCGAAACAGCCATTGATTCTTCTTCGATTCGGGCAGAAAAAACACCATTCGACGCCACTGAATACAGAACATCGCAAATGAACTTTGGTGGTGTTGGCCTAATGCAAATGCCAACAGGGCGAATGGCGCCTGAAGGCGAGTTTAACGTGAGTGCTTCGTTTAATAACGAATACTACTTTTATAACGTCAGCTTGCAGGTGATGCCTTGGCTAGAAACCACCATACGTTATACACAAGTGCAAGATCTTCTATATAGCGGAGGAGGCGCTGGTCAAGATTGTTCGCAAAACTCCTTCAGTGGTTGTACTAAATACACAGATAAAGGCATCGACTTTAAACTGCGCTTGCTCGAAGAAGGGTATTACTTGCCGGAAGTTTCCGTGGGGATGCGTGACTTTGGTGGTACTGGCTTATTTGATGGTGAGTTTGTCGCAGCAACTAAGCGCTTTGGACCCGTTGATTTCACCTTGGGTATGGCTTGGGGATACATGGGCACCAGTGGCAATTTCACGAATCCACTGTGTAAAGCCAGTGATAAATATTGCGAACGCCCATCTGACTTTAAAGGTAATGGTGGCAGTGTCGATTTTGAGCGCTGGTTTAAAGGCGATGCGGCCATTTATGGCGGCTTGGAATACCAAACCCCTTATAAGCCGCTCACCTTAAAGCTTGAATACGATGCCAACGATTACTCTCAAGACTTCCCAGTGGTACGTGGGAGTGTCGACATGACACAACACACGCCATGGAACCTGGGTGCTGTGTATCGTTTTACTGATTGGGGCTCTGCCAAAGTGAGCTATGAGCGAGGCGATACTTTAACCCTTGGTTTTGATCTTTCGACCAATTTTAATGACATGTATTCTGTGTGGCGAGATACGGAGAAGGCAGACTTGCGCCCAAGCGGTGTCGAGACGGTGGACGATATTGATATGGCGGCCCTTGCGGCAGACCTTGAAACGATCGCTGGCTATGAACAAGCACAAATCTTGGTCGACGATAATAGCATTGTGGTCAAAGGCTCTCAGGTGAAATACCGAGACAGAGATATCGCCCTTGAACGCGGTGCGACCGTGATTGCTAACGGTGTGCCGAGTTACATCGATACCTACCAGATCATCGAAAACGATAAGTCACTGGAACTTACTGAGACAACGATAGATGCTCAAGCGTTCAAAGCGGCAGCAAATAACCGTTATCTGAATGCTCAAACCAGTGATGCAACCAACACCCATGAACTGGAGCGTAAGCGAGCGGTTATTTATCATGATGGCCGTGAACGCTTTGATGTGTCGGTGTCACCTAACCTTGCTCAATCGTTCGGCTCGGCTGAAAACTTCTACTTATACAGTTTGGGTTTATACACCAATGCTTCGTTCTGGGCGCTAAACAATGTCGAGCTCTCGGGGTCGCTTTACGTTAACTTAATCGATAACTACGACAAGTTTAACTACACCGTGCCACCAGATGGCACCGACCAAACGCCAAGAGTACGCACCTTGTTTCGCTCTTATGTTGACGATCCGGTCCGTTTGGACCGCTTACAACTGACGTGGTTCGAGGACTACGGCAGCGGTATCTACACTCAAGCTTACGGTGGCTACTTAGAGAGCATGTTCGCTGGGGTCGGTGGTGAAATTTTGTATCGACCATTCAATCAAAATTGGGCTATTGGCGCAGACATGACGGCAATAAGCCAACGAGATCCTGAAAGCTGGTTTGGCACGTTTGATCAAGCGACCCAAATTAACCCAGATAACAGCAGCCGAACGTACAAAGTTATCGACAAAGGCAGTACAGGCTTTATTACCGGTTACTACACACCGCAATGGGACTTCTTGAGCGATACCTTGCTACAAGTTGGGGTGGGTAAGTTCTTGGCGGGTGATATTGGTACTCGTATTGACTTCTCGAAGCAGTTTAAGAGTGGCGTGATTGCCGGTGCATTTGTCAGCATCACCGACATGACTACTGAAGAGTACGGTGAGGGCAGCTATACCAAAGGTTTCTACGTGTCGATTCCGTTTGATTTAATGACGGTGAAACCAAGCTCAAGCCGTGGTGGCTTCACCTGGTTGCCGATCACGCGTGATGGTGGTCAAGTATTGAATAAGCAGTACAACTTGTTCGAGCAAACCGATGCGCGTTCGCCTTGGTTCCAAAGGCCAAGTAGCGTTAAGTAGATTTAGGGGCGAATACGAGCAACGAGTAATCGGGATACGAAGAGCGAGAAAAGATAGATACGGTTAACGAGTAAGCCGGATACGAAAAGCAGGGAAAGAGCAGTCTCGAATAATTCAGTAACGAATAGCTTAAGAGCTCGTGATATTAATGGGGTCTAGCTTTTGGTTCTCCCCCTTGAACGTCGTTCGTTTGTGAGCGGTGATGTTAATCAAAGGGGGAGCTAGAGGGGGATGTTTATCTATGTGTTACCAACCCCTCTCAGCCTCCCGTCACGGCTCTTCGTTTACTCGTACCTCGTTACTCTCATCTGCTCTTGCGCTCTTAAGCTTTTCGCATCCCGTTTACTCGCATCTGTTACTGCTCTTACCCCCTTAAAACCATTCAACTAGGTTGATAATAAACACAATCTTGTGGATAATGCATACGGATTAAATAAACGTCACGTAAACGCTCGATTTGCTACGTTTTAGTTCAAAATCCCTAGATAAATCATAGATTGATGGGGATACATTTTATACGCAGTGTGGTGTCGCGGAGTACCAAGGGGCGGTAGCGTCTTTTGGGGTTCATTCTTTTGATACCAATTGGAAGCAAGGTCACAGTTAGTGTTGCCCTCTGCTCTTTTGAATGCAGCGTAACTGATAAAATGATTCGTTTAATCCCTTATGGGTGTCCTTTGGGGTATCACAACACATTCCGTTTCTAGAACTTGGTTAACATGAAGATTAATAAAAATCGTCTCCTTTTGGCGCTCCTTCCTGTATTACTTGCAGGGTGTACGACTCCAGGTAGTCACCTATCTACGGGTGGCAAGAATGTGATTCAGGCCTCTGAAGATCAGCAAGAGTCTGATATTTCTGAAGTGGTGAACGTTTACCCACTTACCGCACAGTCAGTCTCGACTTATCAAACGGGCGAAGTGTCGGTTTCAAGAGCAAACCCTGAGTTAGACGTAGACATCGCAAAATACGAATACAAAGTCGGCGTTGGTGACATCTTAAATATTACGATTTGGGATCACCCTGAGTTGACCATTCCTGCAGGTTCTTACCGTAGTAGTACCGAGGCCGGTAACTGGGTACATGCCGATGGCACCATCTTCTATCCTTACATTGGTACGGTAGAAGTGGCAGGAAAAACCGTTCGTGAAATTCGAGCTGACATCGCGACGCGTTTGGCTAAATACATCGAAAGCCCACAAGTGGATGTTAACGTAGCGGCGTTTCGTTCTAAAAAAACCTACATTACTGGCGAAGTGTCTAAACCGGGCCAGCAGCCGCTCACCAATATTCCATTAACGCTACTTGATGCCGTTAACCGCTCTGGTGGCCTTTCAGAAGATGCGGATTGGCGTAATGTGTCATTAACGCGCAACGGGGTAGAAGAGAACCTATCGCTTTATGGCTTAATGCAGCGTGGTGATTTAACACAAAACCGCTTACTGCAAGCGGGTGACATTGTTCACGTGCCGCGTAACGATAATCAAAAAGTCTTCGTAATGGGTGAAGTGAAAGAGCCTAAACTTCTTAAGATCGACCGCGTGGGCATGAGCCTAACCGAAGCGCTAAGCAATGTTGGCGGTATCAACGAACTGACTGCAGATGCGACGGGTGTGTTTGTGATTCGTACCTCTGATGATAAATCGGAGCGTATGGCAGACATCTACCAACTAGACATTGAAGACGCATCAGCCTTAGTGATTGGTACCGAATTTGATTTAAAACCTTATGATGTGGTTTACGTAACAGCAGCACCAATCAGCCGCTGGAACCGTGTGATTGGTCAGTTGCTACCGACAATCAACGGCTTCAACAACTTGACTGAAGGTGCATTGCGTATTCGTAATTGGCCGTAGGCTAAGAGATAATGGCAATCAGGTCGTATGTTAAATGCGGCCTGATTTTTATGTTTATACCCAAGTCACTTCGGGATCCTTGAATCCTGCCTATTAAAGTCGCTTGGGGATACAAGCCCAATACAATTAGAGACAGCTATGTTTAATAAAATTTTAGTCGTGTGCGTGGGCAACATTTGCCGTTCTCCAACAGGAGAGCGCGTTCTTCAACAATTACTTCCAGGCAAAGAGATAGCCTCTGCCGGAATCGCGGCCGAAAAGAGCCGTTTACTTGGTAAGCCAGCCGATGAGACCGCGATTTTAATCGCAGCAGAAAATGGCGTAGATGTCGAAAACCATCAAGCCCAACAAGTGACACCTCAGCTCTGTGCTCAATACGATTTGATCTTGGTGATGGAGAAGGGCCATTTAGAAGCGCTCACTCAGATCTCACCAGAAGCACGCGGTAAAACCATGTTGTTTGGCCAGTGGATTGGTCAGAAAGACATTCCCGATCCGCACCGTCAAAGCCGAGAAGCATTTGAATACGCTTATCAGTTGATAGACGACGCCGCACAAGCGTGGGCAAAAAAGCTGTAGTTTGAGGTTTCGTCTTTAATTTGCGTATACGCTATTTATCGTTGAAGCGTTGAAGCGGCGAACCGTCACAAAGGCAACAATAACAGAATCATAGACAAGAGGTGCGTCGTTCACCCTCTTGAATAGCAATAATTTAGGAAGTAGCAAACAAATGACAACACAACCCTCCCAGCCATCGCATACAGATAACTCTGATGAGATCGATTTAGGAAAACTGCTTGGCATCTTATTAGATGCTAAATGGCTAATCATGCTCACCACATTCATCTTTGCTGTGCTTGGTATTGCGTTTGCGCTGCTTTCAACACCGATCTACAAAGCCGATGCGCTGATTCAAATTGAAGAGAAGAGCTCTGGCGGCATCTCTTCTATGGTCGGCGATATGGGCGAGCTATTCTCACAAGAGTCATCAGCAACCACCGAAGTCGAGATCATCAAATCGCGCATGATCTTAGGCGAAACGGTGGATAAATTTAACCTAACGACGGTGACTGCACCAATTTACGCACCGATCGTTGGTAAAGGCTTTGCACGCTTAACCGGTGATATCAACCATATTGCGGTAAGCCGCTTTACCTTGCCAAGCTATGCGAGCGATTACTCACACACTATCCAGATTCTTGATGCCGAACAAGGCACTTATCAACTGTTGCGTGATGATGAACGCGTTATCCTACAAGGTAAAGTGGGTGCGCTTGCAACGGCCGATGACTACAGCCTGTTTGTGGCAGGGTTTGAATCTCACAACGGTTTCGAATTCTCTATTGCTAAACAAAGCCGACTAGAAGCGATCGAATGGTTGAAAAAATCCTTGTCTCTGTCTGAGCAAGGTAAGCAAACCGGTATTCTGAAGTTGAGCTTTGAAGGCGAAAACAAACAACAGATTACTGAGATTCTTAATCACATCAGCCAGATCTACTTTTTACAAAATGTGAAGCGCAATTCAGCGGAAGCAGAAAAGAGCCTAGAATTCTTAGAAAGCCACCTTCCAGGTATTAAGTCTGAGCTGACGGGCTATGAAGACACACTAAACAATTACCGCCAGAAGAACGAATCGATCGACTTGGGCTTAGAAGCGCAATCTACCCTAAAAGTAATGGTAGAGCTTGAAGCGCAATTGAATGAGCTGACGTTTAAAGAGAGCGAGATCAGCCAGCGCTTTACCAAAGATCACCCCGCTTACAAATCACTGCTTGATAAGCGTAAAACATTGCTACGTGAGAAAGACCGCCTGAACGAACAGATTCAAAAGTTACCGAAAACACAGCGTGAAGTGCTGCGTATGACACGCGATGTAGAAGTGAACCAACAAATCTACATTCAGCTGTTAAACAAGGTGCAAGAGCTAAGCATCATTAAAGCGGGTACCGTAGGTAACGTTCGTATTCTAGACGACGCCCAAGCGTATAAGCGCGCTGTAAAACCGAAGAAGCCACTGATCGTAGTATTAGCGACTTTGCTAGGTGGTATGTTGAGTGTGGCGTTTGTATTAGTGAAAGCGGCATTTCACCGAGGTGTTGAAAGCCCAGATCAAATTGAACAAATTGGTTTACCCGTTTATGCGGCTGTACCAAAATCAGATTTGCAAATTGAGCTAACCAACCGCTTTAAATCGAAGAAAACACAGACCAAAGGCGCGCAGGCACTGCTGGCAGAATCTAACCCAGCAGACTTGTCGGTAGAAGCGCTACGTGGCCTTCGTACCAGCTTGCACTTTGCGATGCTTGAAGCCAAAAACAACGTGTTAATGATCTCTGGCCCGGCGCCAGGTATTGGTAAATCTTTCATCTCGACCAACTTTGCCGCAGTAGCGGCTAAAACAGGTCAAAAGGTATTGTTGATTGATGCCGATATGCGTAAGGGTTACCTACAGCAAAGCTTTGGTGTGAAATGGGAAAACGGCCTTTCTGATGTGTTGAGCAACAAACAAGAGTTTGTGCAATCAGTGAAAGCAACACCAGTAGAAAACCTAGACATTCTTACTCGCGGCCAAGTGCCACCAAACCCATCGGAACTGCTAATGCACCCACGCTTTGCAGAGTTGATGGATTGGGCATCAAAAGAGTATGATTTGGTGATTGTCGATACTCCGCCAGTATTAGCGGTAACCGACCCAAGCATCGTTGGTGCGTTTGCTGGCACCACACTAATGGTGGCACGTTACGGTCAAAACACCCTTAAAGAGATCGACGTTGCTCGCAACCGTTTCGAACAATCAGGCATCGAAGTGAAAGGCGTTATCTTCAACGCCATCGAGAAGAAAGCATCAAGCTCATACGGCTACGGTTACTACAACTACGCATATTCGAGCGATAAGAAATAAAGAGCGGTAACGGGATGCGAGTAATCGGGTAAACGAAAAGCTAAAAGGCAGATACGAGTGGCGAGAATGAAAAACACCACTCGAATCCGCTCTTCATCTTTTTTATCTCTTCGTTACTCGTTTACCCGCTACCCGCGTCTATTCTTTTCAGCTCTTCGCATCCCGTTTACCCGTTACTCGTATCTGCTCTTAATCTCTTCGCGTCTCGCTATACGTCACCCGTACCTATTTTTATCCCCTCGTACCTGCAGTTCAAATTATTCGAAGACTTAGCTTTTGGTTCTCCCCCTTGAACACTGGACTATTGTGAGTGATGGTGTTGATAGAAGGGGGAGTCAGAGGGGGATGCTAGCGGTGTCTAACCAACCCCTCCCTACCTCCCCTTATATTAATATTTTTTGCCAAGTAACAATCGTGATAAAGGGGAGGAGCTAAAAGCAAAACTCGCATACTCTTGTCTTTGATTTTCATATTGCTTGCTCTCTGCCACCCGCTTTTTCATCATTACGTTTTATCGATTAATGAAATCGTCATTCCAGAACTGAGGAACGAAGTATCTGGAATCTGCTTTTAATCTCTTCGTATCTCGATACCCGTCACCAGTATCTGCTCCTTCAGCTCTTCGTTTACTCGAATCTCGCTACTCGCATCTCGCTACTCGCATCCGCTCTTCAGCTCTTCGAATCGCGTTTACTCGTATCCCTCATCTGCTCTTCTACTTTTTAATCACCCCTCCCGTTAAATACAATCCAATCGCAGCTAACACCGGATAACCAAACGCTTCATTGGTCATTTCTCCCAACGGTTTCCAATCGTAACCGTGCATGCAGCCAACAATGACCATCACATGAAGTGCGACATAGGGTATGGTGAACAACAATACAATGTAGCGTTGCACCAATTTAAAAGGTTCATACGCTTTCAGTAGTGCTAGCTTGTGCTTCGCCTTTTCTTCATCAGTAAAAAACATCGCATCTCCTGTGTTGGTGATTGCATCTAACCCTTTGCTAATGGAAGACTGGCTTCCAAATATTCTCCCGAACAACGTCATACTGCTCCTTAGTTTATTGATTGGCTTTGACCGCCTATATGGCCTTTGACTGACTAACCTTATGCTTCGACAACCTTAGCGAGGCCTCTCCTCTACCATTGATCCTTGAATTAGATTCCCTATCACGTTCGTCCCTTACTGTAGGGAATGACGACTAGTTTTATTAAGTTAATAGTCCCACGACTCCGTCATTCCGCCATTCTGTTGCTTTAGAGGCGAGGAACGAAGTATCTGGAATCTGCTTTTAGTCTCTTCGCTCCTCGTTCTCGCGCCACTCACATCTGCTCCTAATCTTTTCGCATCTCGTTTACTCGTATCTCGCATCTTCTCTTAATCTCATCACCGGACACGCCTTATTCACTCCCCAATCTTTATGGCCCTTTACCGCTTCATCTGAAATAGAGAACTGTTCTTGCAACGCTGCCACCAAGCCAAACAGTGCCTTACGTTGCGAAAACGTGAAATTGTCGTCTGGTTGCTGCTTTGCGTCACAGCCACCGATCATACAAACCCCAATATTACTTTTGTTGTGCCCTTTCACATGTGCGCCAGTCTGCGATAGCGGCCTACCTAGCTCTACCTTGCCATCACGACGAATCACAAAGTGATACCCCACATCGCGCCAGCCTCTCTTTTTATGCCAGCAGCGAATGTCATGCACGCCTATGTCTTGCTGTGGTGACGTGGCGCTGCAATGCACGGTAATAAAAGAGAAAGCCAAACCGGCGGGAAGGTGACACAAAATGGAACCAAGGGATGAAGATTGACCCATTAATCGCGGCCATTGAGTTCGATGAGTTGCTGGTGGAGTGCGTGACAAAATGCTTCCTCATGTTGTTGTAACCATTGCTGGGATGCAGCTACCTGGCTTAGTTCCAAATTGCTACGTTTCAGCCAAGCACGTTCCACTGTTTTCACGTAAGCGTCGTGATAGCGCACATAGCGAAGGTAAGTAATGTAATAGCCAAGGGTTTCGCGCTTGCTTGCTCGGCTTATTGCCCAACAAACATCCTCGTAGTTAACAGCAGCAAAGCCAGTGTGTTCTGATGATGCGCCATATGCCGAGTTCTGATCTGAGCAACAGCGAGAGTTAGAGTGCGCATAAGGGAGGGAGTAAGAGCAGCACTCTGCACTGGCCATGTTGCCTCGGTAGACGGAAATAAAAAGAGAGATGATTACCTTCATTGAACACCTTATGGTTGCTACGGGGGAGGCAATGTAATTCAAGGTTTGCGATTAG
Organism: Vibrio sp. IB15; assembly: GCF_016406055.1. Lineage (NCBI taxonomy): Bacteria > Pseudomonadati > Pseudomonadota > Gammaproteobacteria > Vibrionales > Vibrionaceae > Vibrio > Vibrio sp. IB15. The sequence goes on along the minus strand of NZ_JAEFCE010000006.1, from coordinate 51,585 downwards.
GGTTGCCGTTGCTCATCATTAAAAAAAGGCTTAGCTAAAAAGTGAGAGGTGTTTCCCAAAATACCTGTTTGATAGGTTTGATGTTGCATATCAGTTCGAGCCAATTAACTAAACATCTTTTCTTACAACTTATCTCACGGGCGTTGCGCCCCCAATCCTTAAAAAAGTGTTGTTAATGCTCTGACTATCAATGGATCTCTTGATGAATCAACCGATAACAAGGAGCGTTAATGATGTGTGTTTCTCTCATTCTTTCTTTTATGCCACTGAAAACCGGTTCGCCAATTAGCAAATTGGTACTGTTAAAATTGGCCGATAATGCCGACGCGCGCGGCGTGTGTTTCCCCTCGTTGAATTACTTAGCGCAATATTGCGAAGTGTCGCTAAGAACCGTAACAAGACATGTTAACGAGCTGGAAAAGCAAGGTTTTTTACAGCGGATAAAGCGCTTTGATGATTCAGGGCGCCAGCGCAGTAACTTGTACCAACTGCGTGTGCCTGAAGGTTGTCATATTGAACAGCGCAACTTAATTCATGACACCCCACAGCCCGCCACTGTATCGGTAACGGAGCCTGTAGCCAATCACAACCCTAATACGGATCAATCCGACACCCACCAGGAGGCCAACCGATCCAACACGGAGAGTGATCCCCTGGCACACATAATCTCTCATAAAGAACATAAAACAGGGCTGAGCCTAAAAACTAACACGCTCGAAAAGAGTCCCTCAGAAAACACAGTGGTAGAACGAGGAGATACCATCACAACGGATACGCACAGTTCGAAGAGCAAAAGCACGGACATCACAAGCACTAACACTGAAATCTCGGACGCCAAAAACTCGGACACCAAGAGCCCAGATGACGCGGTGATTCACCTGCTTACTCAAGAGGGAAGTGCACCGATTTATCACGAGTTCTTTACCATATTAGAGAGCACCTATCCCAGCTTAGACGTACTGCAACAACTGCACGCCATGCAAGCCTGGTTGTACATTAACCCCGATAAACGTAAACCGTTTGAGCATATTGGCCATTTTGTGAATGGCTGGCTAAGAAGAAGCGCGAAAGCCAAAACCAAGCAAGGAGCGTTCACACCAATAAAGCGAACCAAAGGGACAAGGCCAATCAAGCGAAAACTGCCAATGCAGCTGGCGCAAGCAAACCTTACGAAAGAACAACCACGAAGTAAGCACTTACCTCATCAGCATAGCCAATCAGCCACAACACCTGTGGCCCAAGCTCTGGCTGAATACCAAAGTACTAACACCCACAACCCTTTTGAAGCACGCATTAAAGCGCTCATTCAATCGAAAGCGCAGATGAAAGATGACACTGAGTGAAGCCAAGCTCGGCGCACCCAAACAGGGCGCAACCAAAACCACACAACGGAAGTGAGCAGTAATGTAAACAAGGAAGAAAATAACATGGAAGATACAAGCTTAAAAAAACTGACCACCGAACAGCAAGCCACGCTTTTGGCCAAAGAAGTCGCGCGAGTAGAAGGGCGAATTGGAGAGTTCTTAAAATTACTGGTGAGCCATTACCCACAAGGCTTAACCCGCACTGAAATCAAAGCAATGCTGGCTGTGAACACCAACCCCAGTTTTGTTTCTTTGTACCGTAACGGCAAAATATTCATCGATATAGAGAAGCGCTACTGCGACGCAGCACAAGAAAACCGATACTACATAGGGACGCAATACCTGCAAGACGTACAATGCTTTCGTTGGGTAAATTCATGGTGAGATCTTGGTTCAAATTTCAAACTAGTCAATATGCATACACTTTGTTACAATCTCGGCCTTCAAAAAAACCGTATAAAAACCGCATTAGAATGAAGTACGGTGAACAGCCATGATTTATTGCCTTTAGGAGCCAAACCTAAGGGCGGTAGCGTACCCAAATTCGGATGGCGAGCAAGTCAAAAGGGCTACGAGCTGCAAAAAGACTGTTTTTGTGGCCTATTGGGACGATTTTTAAAAAGTAAGCAAAATCTAGGTTTTATAAGGGATTGTCGAAAAAAGACTGTCTCAAAATGAATGAAAAGTGTCTCAGTAGGTTTTTAATGCTGAGGTGGTTTTGTGAAAATTGCTCAGAAAAATTCACGTCAAAGTTCATTTTGAACGAGCTCATGGTTTAGATACCCTCGATTATCAAATCTTGCCCTGAATGGCCAGAGCTAAAAACAATGGGTATCGTTGTTTCTTTGCGACAAAAGGAAGAGGTCGCGAAAGAGTCAGAATTCACGGTTAGATACTACATTAACTCGAAGGAATTAAGTGCTAATGAATTGTTAAATGCCACACGTTCACATTGGTTGGTTGAGTCGATGCACTGGTCGTTAGATACCGCTTTCGGTGAAGATGCCAGCCGAAAACGAGTAGATGAAGGTGCAGAAAGTTTTGCAAGGATCAGGCAAATGTGCTTAAACATGCTGAAGAGTGAAACGACTCTCAAAGCGAGCATTAAACATAAAAGAGCGATGAATTGTGAGTACCTTTTAAAGGTTCTAGCAAGCCTTTATTGACGGGGAAGTTCATGAATTTTCTGTGTTTTGTGACTTTCAGGCCAAGTGGAAAGGCTTGAAAAGTTTATGTATAGCAACGACTTACCAAAATAAAAATGGTGAGCCTTCAGGCAGTTTGGGGGTTAGATACTTCATCTCTTCTAAGAAAATGAAAGCCGAAGAATTTGGTAAGTTATGTCGAGGTCACTGGGGTGTTGAAAGTATGCACTGGTGGTTGGATACCGTAATGAATGAAGATGACAGTCGAATCACCTACAAGCACGTATCCGAAAACCTGTCCCGAATTCGTCAGATGTGTATGAACTTTATTAAGCTTGTAGAGATGAAAAGGACCTTAAAACGGCGACAATTGAAATGCGCGTTAAATACAGAGTTCCGAGAGAGAGTTTTGTTTGGTACTTAAGTGTTTTTAATAACTTTGCAACTTATGCGGGAGCCCTGCCTTGCGGGACAAGGGGCTTCGTAATCTTGCCCTAATATTGAATATCGAGAAAAAGTGTTGTTTGGTGATTGAAAAATGTTTATGCGGGAACCCTGAATTTGATTATGAATTTAATTAGACAATTGCATTCCAAAGAAAACAAGAACATATTGTGGTTAATGTCTGAAAAGGGTATTAACCTTTTCCTAGTTCTTGTGGTGAATGTAATGCTGGCCCGATACTTAGGCCCCAGTGAATTTGGAAAATTAAGTCTTCTAATAAGTATAAATAGTATGGTTGTATTAATGTCTCCAATTGGAGTCAATGCGATCTTTATCAAGGAGTACTTAAAATCCAAAAACAAAAGTGATGTTATTGCTACCTCTCTTTTTGTTCGATTTGTAGGTGCACTGTTTTTTTCTATCGTTTTACTAGCTATCGCTCAGTTTTCTTTAGTTACTTCGATAGATAATTATTGGATTAGGCTGAGTATTGTCTCTGCTTTATCTTCTACATTCTATCTTTTTGATTTTTTGTTTCAAGCTAAGGTAGAATCAAAGTACTCAGTGTTTGCTAGAATTTCAAATGCGACTGTTTTTTTTGCTATAAAGTGCTTCTTATTGGTATCAGAAGCCCCTCTTGATTACTTCTTCTATACAGCAATATTAGAGCCAGCAGCATTAGCTCTCTGGTATGTATTAGCTCTAAAAATATCTAGGTTCAATACAAAAAGGGGAGCTGTAAATATCAGTTATGCTTTGGAGCTAGCAAAAAAATCCAAATGGTTGCTATTTTCAACAATTGCGAGCGTTATTTGTCTGAAAATTGATCAGTTTATGATTGCAGAGATGAGAGGCGATAGCGAGGTAGGTATATATTCTGTAGCCGTACGACTATCAGAAGTATGGTATTTTTTACCTAATATCATTGCGGCTTCTTATTTCCCAAAATTGATAAAGGCTAAGGAAAGTAGTCAAGTAGAGTATCAGAGGAGGCTACAAGAAATTAACGACTTTTTAGTTGCAATTGGTTTTATTATTGCAATCGTGATGCTGGTGTTATCAAATGAGATAATTTATGTTTTGTTTGGTTCAGAGTATTTGGAATCTGCAAATATATTGTCAATACATATCTTCGGTGGGATTCTTGTTTTTTCTAGAGCGCTATTTAGTAAGTGGATTTTAAATGAAGGTGTATACCATTTTTCTTTGATTAACCATGCCGTGGCGGCTTTAACCAATGTATTGTTGAATTTAATCTTTATTCCTCAGTATGGAGCAATCGGAGCTGCATGGGCTACTGTGATAAGTTATTTAGTGGCTTATTATTTGTTACTCTCTATTAGCCCGCGCACCAGAGGCTATTTTAATGTGATGACGAAGAGTTTTAACATTATTGGTGCTATAGCTAGAGTTTTTAAAAAGTTTAAGAGTAAGGTGTGTTTGTGAAAAGTGTGATTCGTAGTTGTCTAAGTGCAGAACGTAGACGAACAATAAGACGTTTGATAAATGAAGCAAAAGCGAAGGGGATTGGATTAGTATCAAAAAGTAAGCTTCTTACGGGCGCTTATTATGCTATTTTCAATGGTTCATATAAAGGAGAGCAACAAGCAGTGCTGTCTGGAAGAGTGGAGTTTAATAGAAAAAAAACAGCATTCAGTGAATCAAGTCCTCAGCTTAGAAGAAATATCCACCGATTAGAAAAAGGTCTCATTATGAAAACAAGGAGAGATGTTTTTGGGGAAGCATTTATTCTTGAAACTGTCGAATTGTTCTCCAATGCTCGTGGTGCTTCTGATTGGTGTGTTGAAGAGAAGCAGTGGGCGGAAGATATCTTATCAAACTATTTTAACACTGTCGGTAGTAGCGAGGTGATAGACCTTGCGAGGACCAAATATAATGGATTAGAAAACAATACTAAGGCCAAGGGAAGCTATATCCCTTACCAACGTTCGTTAGTCGCTGAAAAATCACATATTACGCCTAACGAATTAAAATTATTGTTAGATCAGAGAAGATCTGTTCGCTGGTACAAAGAAGCGCCGATTCCGGAGAAGTTAATCGATCAAGCCATCGAATTAGCCAAAACTGCACCGAGTGCATGTAATCGACAGCCATATGAGTTTCTAGTAATTAATGACCCGATACTAGCCCCTGAAGTGACAAGTATCGCTGCTGGTACTTCAGGGTTTAGTCACCAAGTTCCGTGTATCATACTTGTTGTTGGTGACCTTTCTTGCTACCCAACAGAAGCTGATAAGAATGTGATTTATATCGATGCTAGTTTGGCCAGTATGCAGCTTATGCTTGCTTTTGAGACTCTCGGGCTAAGTAGCTGTCCAATCAACTGGCCGGTAAATGAAGAAAATGAGAAAAATTTAAGAAGTAAAGTTTCATTGCCTGAACATAAGCGAGTCGTAATGATGATCAGTGTAGGGTATGCAGATCCAGAGTCATTGATTGCGTACTCCTCCAAAAAATCGCTTTCAATTATGAAAACAACTTTAGAGAACTATAAATGAGTAAACTAACTGTAGAAGTTAAAGGTATTGGTTTCCCTAACAAAGGTGCAGAACTAATGCTGGTTGCTATCATTGAGCAATTCAAGCAACGTGGTGTAGATGCTCGCTTTGCAGTTGAGCCATACGGTGACTATCAGTTAAGAGCGTACCATGGGCTGTACCAAAAAGCGCGTGTCACAAAGTTTGGTGTCGATATTGGTGCCCTTGTAGGACTGATGCCGAACAAGTTGCTCAATGTTTTTGGTATTGTCAAGTCTAGAGATATTGATGTTGTACTAGATGCTTCAGGGTTTTCATACGGCGACCAGTGGGGGCCTAAACTTGTTGATTATCGTTTGGGAACGACAATTGAGAGTTTGAAAAAGCAAGGAAAGAAGGTTGTTCTACTTCCTCAAGCCTTAGGGCCATTCGAGGATGAGGCAACTAAGAAGAGTGCTCAGCACATCTTCAGCAACGCTAATCTAGTATTTGCTCGCGACCCTCAGTCTTACTCTTTTGCTCAGCCTATTTGTGGCAATACAGAATTGCAAGAGTGTCCAGATTTTACCAATTTAGTAGAAGGAACGCCGTGTAATTTGTTTGATGCAGAGCAGCATGAAGTTTGTGTTATTCCAAACACAAAGATGTTGGAGAAAACAAAGCTAGGTGATGAGTATGTTGATTTTCTTGTGAATACCATTGAGAATGTAAACTCATGTGGTAAAAAACCATTCCTGCTGGTTCACGAAGGCAAGGCTGATAGAGAGTTGGCCGAAAAAGTGGCTACTCGATGCTCTCATAATATAGACATCTTAGAACCAATTGATCCTCTAAAGATAAAGTGGGTTATAGGTCAGTCGCGACTTGTTATAAGTTCTCGATTCCACGGTTTGGTTAGTGCTCTCAGTCAAGGAGTACCTGTTATAGCAACTGGTTGGAGTCACAAATATCAGTGTTTGCTGAAGGACTATGACGTTTTTAAGTATTTGGTAGACACATCAGATCAAGAGGCTACTAACAAGTTAGTGAACGACCTATTGGCTGACGAGGAGTATCATCAAGAAGTAACGATGCTAATTTCTAAAGCAAGTTTGGTACAAAAACAAAAAGTCATAGAAATGTGGAATAAGGTATTTGACAATATTTCTTAAAGAACATGGCAGGAAAAAATCCTGCCGTAAATTCTATATTCAGTGAAATTATACGTGATGATTACCAGAGATAAACCTATTTCAAATATATTGTCAATTAAGCTTGGTGATATAATACATACTACGGTTATTTGTTTCTATGTTTTATTTGACTCTATAAATGGTTTTTTTATTGGTACGCTAGGTGTCCACCTTCCAATATCAGTATCAATAAAGCTATTGATATTGTCTATGTCTCTAATGGTAGTGCTTAGATGTAAGGCAAAATTAACTTCATTTCTGTCGATAGTGCTGGTTTTTGTTGTCCCAATTATAATTAGGTCAATTCTATTTTCTCAAGATTACTTTTTGCTAGAGTTGAACTACGTACTTAAGTATGTCTCATTTCTTATATTTGTCTATTATTTTTATGACTATTATTCGAGGGTTAAAGATTGCTACAAGATATTCTATCGAATGGTTTATATATCATACGTAATTGTAGTTTTGAATGTTTCTTTAGGATTTATAGGAGTGGGAGGGTATACTTATCCTAACACAAATACAGGGTTTAAAGGTTTTTTTATTGCAGGTAACGAACTAAGCGCTCTCTTCATACTATTCACAATATTAATTTATGGCAAGTTTATTGAAGCTGGTCAGTGGGTAGTAAGTTCGCTGTTTATGCTGTTCTCAATTTTTATATCTATCTGCATTGGGACGAAATCATCAATCCTCCTGTTAACCTTAACATTTGTTTTATATCCTTTGTATGCGAAATTAATTATCGGTCAGTGGAAGTCTTCTATTAAATTGTTCATAATGCTACTTTTTTCTATTGTTCTTTTTGGAGGCGTTTTTTATCAGTTTGGTAGTATTATTCAAACAATATCCACAATAGAAAGGGTTTTGTACAAATTAGATAGCCATGATGTCATTAATGCAATATTTTCAGGAAGGGAAATATGGCTTAGTATGTATATAAATTATTTATATGAGCATGGTGTTAGTCAGTCGATATACTTATCGATGATTTTTGGTCCTGGTTTCTACTTCAGTACAAAAGCAACACAAGGTAAGCTTCTCATTGAATCAGATTTAGTGGATCTATATTCTCTTTCTGGCTTAATTGGTATGTCGGTTGTTATAGTTATAACTGTATATTTTGCTTGCATAATATTTTCATCTAGGGATAAGCTGAAGTTTTGGAAAGAGGCGTTATATGTTCACCTTGCTCTTACTTTCATCGCGGTTTTTTTTGGTCATGTATGGACATCTGGTATGTTATCTGTTGCCTATGCGTCTGTGATAGGTTTGTCATTTAGTCAAAGAGTTGGAAAATGTTAGTTTCAGTAGTTGTGCCAGTCTATAATCGCTCTCATGTTATTAGTCAAACACTAGATAGCATCACGGCACAAACATATAAAAATATTGAAGTGATAATCGTTGACGATTGTTCAAGCGATAGCTTGTCTTTAAAGGCTATACTCGACCAATACGATCTGAATATTAACTATATTCGCCATGAAATTAATTTACATGGCGGCGCAGCTAGGAATACTGGTATTGACGCTTCAAATGGTGAATATATTGCTTTTCTAGACTCTGATGACCTGTGGCATCCAGAAAAATTAGAGCAATGTGTTGCTAGGGGAGTGGAAAAGCAAGAAATACTTTATTCAAAAATTCAAGATAGAGGTGTAATCAAGCCAGACTTTGCCTTTGATAATAAGTGGAATGTTGATGAATATCTCATAGTTGAAAGACAAACGATGCAGACATCTTCGTTATTTATGAAAACCAGTTTTGCGAGGCATGTAAGGTTTGACCCTAGTCTTAAAAGGTTTCAAGATACAGATTTTATTATTAGGGCTCAAAAGTGCTTTAATGCGAAATTCACTTTTATCGAATCTGTACTAGTTCACATGACTGATGATGATAAAGGAAGCCGAATCTCATCTTCCGTAGACCCAAAGCCGGCGAATATTTGGTTGGACAATGTTAGGTTGTTATTAACGCAAAGAACGATTTCTGTATTTACTTTTAATCGAATTATTAACTACTCATCTAACTCTATGTCCAGAGTTTCACTAATTAAACTTTTTTTTAGTTCAAAGTGCTATAAGTATCTTTTTGACTTGGATTATAAAGTCTTTATTAAAGTGGTTTTAGGTTCTTACCAAGGAAGATTTCGACGATGAAAGTTATTTTTGTGTCAAACCTATACCCTTCTAAAGATAAGCCTTTCAAAGGAACTTTTGTTAGGAATATATTGGAAGGTTTTCGAGATAGGGATTGTGACGTATCTTTGATAGCTTTACAGGATTTTGGTAATAATAAATTAATGAAGCTATTTGGTTACTTATTATTTACTTTTAAAGCTTTTTATTCCGGGTTGATGTCGAATAGCACTAAGGTTCATTACATACACTACACATCACATTCATCTCTTGGGTTGATTCTGGCTTCTTTTTTTAAATCAAAGGAAAGCCTTGTTATTGTATCAAATGTACATGGTAGCGATATTATTCCTGAGGGGAAGTCTTTTTTTTCTAAAGCAAAAATGCTTCTATCTAGACAAGCCTTAAATATATCAACATTGGTCGTATCACCATCTGTTTACTTTAAAGGTGTGTTGTTTGAACAATACGATGTGCTACCTGAAAAAGTGATTGTGAGCCCATCAGGAGGTGTAGATGATTTGGTTTTTAATACTTCATATCATTCAACAAAGACGTTTACTTTTGGTTATGTCGGTCGAATTGAAGAAGGCAAGGGTGTCTTTGATTTATTAAACGCATACCGATCAATTCAGCAAGAATACCCTGACGTTTCGCTTCTTATTGTTGGTAGTGGTAGTTGTGAGGAAAGGCTAGAAGAAATGACACGCTCATTGAGTGGTGTCACCGTTATGGAAGGTAAAGACCAACAAGAACTGGTCGCACTTTATCAAGCAATTAAGATTTTAGTTTTTCCATCAAAACTTTCGGAGAGCTTGGGGCTAATTCCTATTGAAGCGATGATGTGCGGTACCCCTGTTGCTTGTTCCAATATTGGAGCAGCAAAAGACTATATTACGTCAGATATGGTGAAGTTGTCTTTTGAACCAGGTAATGTAAATGAGCTTCAAGTTGCATTAAAATCTTCTATTAATATGACAGTTGAAGAATACTCAGCTCTCGTGGATCTTGCTGTAGATACTGCGAACAATTATTCGTCATGTAAAGTTATTGACAATCTTCACCAAGAGTTTAAGACCCGTTTAACGAGAGGCTACAATTAATGAAAAAGGTCGCCATCGTTTTTGGCTGTGGGGGGCATCGAGCACAGGCAAATCGATTTTTTAAAACGTTTTCAATCGATGGAGACGCTGAGTTCTATGGTATTACCGACGAGGGGAACTCCCCTGATTGGTGTGAAGGCTTTCTCGTTTTGGAACCGTTTAGAGATAAGTATTCTGGCAAAAAAGTTTCGCCCATTCAGTTCGTTTCGAATATCTACAAAGCTTACAGGTTTCTTCGAGAAAATAAGGTGTCGACATTGGTTTCTTTCGGTCCAGGTGTTGCTATTTTTGTGGGAGTCGCGGCTAAAATCACCGGGTGCTCTATTATCCATTTTGAAACTTGGTCAAAGTTTTACTCACCAACAATGACAACTAAAGTGATGAAGTATCTTACTAAGAATATCTTTATCCAGAATATCGAGTTAAAAGAGTCGATACCTTACGGAAAGTACGTAGGTAGGTTTTAGTATGAATATATTAGTTACAGTAGGCACAACAGCTTTTGATGAACTGATCGCAATCATAGATAAAAAATTTGAAAATGATTCGTCCGTAAAAATTATTGCTCAGACTTCATCGAGTTCAGGTTACACTCCAAAGAACATTGATTTCTTCGAGTTTAGTGATAGCTTCCAATCTTATGTGGATTCCGCAGACTTGATTATTACCCACGCAGGTGCAGGATCTGTCTACTCTATGCTCGAGATTGCTAAAAAATTGGTGGTTGTTCCTAACTTGACACGTGCAGATAACCATCAAATTGAGCTTGCTAGGTATGTCCAAGGTAACAATTTCGCTGTCTCATGCTTCGATCTAACTGAGATTCAGGCTTGTATTTATAAAGCGAAGGGTATGGATTTTGAATCATATCAATCCGATAAGTTTTTTGGACATAGCATTATTCGAGAATTACTAAAATGAATCTACTCGTAACAGGTGCCTCTGGTTTTGTTGGAGCTGCACTAGTTGGAAAGCTTGATCCCATAATGGTCAAGGCGTTAGGTAGAGATTTGCCTGATAACTTTCCAGAATCTAAGTTTTACCAACAAGATATTAATAGTACTAACTGTTACTCTGAAGCATTAAGTAATGTTGACATTATTGTCCACTTAGCTGCACGAGTGCATGCGATGCATGAAGTTGAGGCAAACCCAATCGAATTGTACCGCGAAGTTAATAGTCGTGGAACCAATAACCTCGCTCGTCAAGCCGCAAAAGCTGGAGTGAAACGATTTGTTTTTGTTAGTAGCATTAAGGTCAACGGTGAAGGTACCAAGCCAAATGTCCCCTTTACCTCTGCTGATGATCGAGCTCCTCAAGATGATTATGGGTTATCCAAGGCTGAGGCCGAGAAAGAACTATACGCTATAGGTGACGAAACAGGTATGGAGGTCGTTATCATCAGGCCTACATTGGTTTACGGGCCGGGTGTAAAGGCTAATTTTGCTTCGCTGATGAATTTTGTTTCTAAGGGTATTCCCCTTCCATTTGGATGTATTAAGGATAACCGCCGTAGTTTGGTTTCGGTGATGAACTTGGTTGATTTGATAGTAACTTGTATCGATCACCCTAAAGCAGCGAATCAAACGTTTTTAGTCTCTGACGACAATGATGTATCAACCTCTGAGATGGTTGCTCAGATGGCAAAAGCGCTAGGCAAGCCACAGTGGCAACTTCCCATTCCCAAGTGGTGTTATAGGCTCACAGGCAAACTGCTTGGTAAGCAGGATGTAGTCGATAGGTTGTTAGGCGCTTTGCAGGTAGATATCACACACACCAAACAAACACTGAACTGGACACCACCACAAAGCCTAGAAGATGGCTTTAGAGAAACCGCCCAAGCATTTTTGCAATCAAAAAAGAAGTAATGACTATGATTCGATTATTAGATTTTCTTGCCGCTTTCTTTGGGCTGCTTTTCTTATGGCCTATCTTACTTATTGTCTCGATCATTGGCTTTTTTGATACAGGTTCACCAATTTTCGTACAAGAACGAGTGGGGCGAAACAAAAAGCCGTTCAAACTGATTAAGTTTCGCACTATGTCGGTCGAGACTAAGTCTGTTGCCAGTCACTTAGCTAACAATGCATCTATTACTAAGCTGGGTAATTTTCTGCGTAAAACTAAAATTGATGAGCTGCCTCAATTGATTAATGTGGTTAAAGGTGAAATGAGTTTAGTTGGCCCTCGCCCTAACTTGTTTAACCAAGAAGAGCTGATTAAAGAGCGTGATGCACTAGGCGTATATGATGTGTTACCTGGGGTTACTGGATTAGCTCAAGTGCAAAATATCGATATGTCTACACCAGAGTTGTTAGCTAAAGTTGATAAACAAATGATTGAGTCACTGACATTGAAAGATTACTTTAAGTATATCTTGATGACGGCAACTGGTAGTGGCTCTGGTGACGCAGTTAAGTAGGGTATATCCCTATTTTATTTTAATTTTTAGCCCTAAACCACCTATTTCAGTAGGTGGTTATCATTCAGTTTGGCTTTGCCTGTAGTTCTACCCATGTTAAATGCTCCCTTGATTTTTAGCGAAGTCAAAGAGGACAAATAACATGAGCAGATATAATCAAGCTTCCCACGTATTTTGGAGATGTCAATATCACATAGTGTGGACACCAAAGTATCGATTTAGGATTTTGAAAAACAATGTAGGTAAAGAAGTTTATCGGTGTATAAACATTTACTGTAATCAACATGGATGTGAAGTCGTTGAATTAAACGTTCAAGTTGACCACGTGCACTTGGTAGTAAAAGTTCCGCCTAAGTTATCGATATCCAAGTTGATGGGCGTATTGAAAGGCAAAATAGCTTTAAAACTCTTTAGTAAATTTCCATATTTAAGGAGAAACAAACTCTGGGGGAACCACTTTTGGCAAAGGGGCTATTTTGTCGATAGCGTAGGGGTTAATGAAGAAATCATTCGACGCTATGTAAGACATCAAGAGAAAAAAGAGCGCGTGGAGCAGCAGCAACTGGCGTTGGACTAAACAAAGGCCCCCTTTTAGGGGGCTCACACAAAGCCACCTTCTTTAGAAGGTGGTAATTTACTTACAAACATGTTTGGTTATTTATGAAAATTGCAATTGCCGGTACCGGCTATGTAGGCTTATCAAATGCGATGTTGTTGGCTCAACATCATGAAGTTGTCGCGGTTGATATTATTGAAGAGAAAGTGAAACTACTTAACGACAAATTATCTCCAATCGTCGATGTTGAAATTGAAGACTTTTTAGCGAATAAACCGTTAAACTTCACTGCAACACTAGATAAACGTTTAGCATACTCAAACGCAGAGTATGTCATCATCGCAACACCAACAGATTATGATGTAGGTACTAATTACTTTAATACCTCATCGGTTGAAGCTGTGATTAAAGATGTTATGGCGATTAACCCAAATGCAACAATGGTTATTAAGTCGACCGTCCCTGTTGGTTATACAGCCCGGATTAAAGAAGAATTAGGTTGTGAGAACCTACTATTTTCTCCTGAGTTTTTGCGTGAAGGTAAAGCGTTATACGATAACCTATACCCTTCTCGTATTATTGTAGGTGAACGTAGCGAGCGAGCTCAAATATTTGCTGATATGTTGGCTGAAGGGGCTTTGAAAAAAGATATTGAAGTTTTGTTTACGGACTCTACAGAAGCTGAAGCGGTGAAGCTGTTTTCTAACACTTATTTAGCTCTTCGAGTGTCTTATTTTAATGAATTAGACACTTATGCTGAATTACATGGATTAGACTCTCGTCAGATTATTGAAGGTGTTAGCTTAGATCCGCGTATTGGTTCTCACTATAACAACCCTTCTTTTGGCTATGGTGGCTACTGTCTACCAAAAGATACCAAGCAATTGCGAGCTAATTATGCTGATGTTCCGAATAACATTATCGGAGCTATTGTTGATGCAAACACCACGCGTAAAGATTTTGTCTCGGAATCAATTTTAAGTAAGAACCCTAAGCGTGTTGGTATCTATCGCCTTATAATGAAGTCTGGATCTGATAACTTTCGCGCTTCGAGTATTCAGGGGGTTATGAAGCGTATTAAAGCGAAGGGTGTGGAAGTTGTCGTATATGAGCCTGTTTTGAAAGACGATGAGTTTTTCCATTCAAAAGTCATACGTGATCTACATGAATTCAAAGAAAGTTGCGATGTGATTGTATCAAATCGTATGGTCGATGAAATTAAAGATGTCGCAGATAAAGTCTACACGCGTGATTTGTTTGGCTCTGACTAATTTTCACTAATAGTGTGCAGCCCTATTGGGGCTGATCTTTTTCTGCCCTGATTTTGTTCAGCTAATCATGATCTTAATGTATAGTCTGTCTCAGCCCTGAGACAGGCGATCGTCCAAAATCCTTCTTTTGAGACTCCACGTAAATATCCCAATAGGTCCGGTTCTTGGCACTATTGGGGATGTCATGTTCATAATTCCTATCTTATTGATTTTCAACGTTTAAAATTTCATTTGGAAAACTTTGTGAGACGGATTTTCTGTTAATTTCTTTAGAATCATCTTTTTAGACGTCGAGATCGTGATCCATTGTCTCAACATCAGAGATCCTTTACTCTGTGAGTGTAGAGAACACTGATTTATTCGTGAGAGTGTGGCATGGCTGCTTTGTGTCACTCATGAGGCGAATGAAGAAGATCTTGCGTACCATCATCAACTGGCATGTATTGGCGAGATTGTATGGCAAACTTAGATCGAAATACAATGCTGCCCATACTGTGGTGAATGACCGAACCTAAACTTAAGGAAAATGCAGAGGCTTATCATCATTATGACTATGGGTAATGGCTGTTCATGTTTTGCTTAGCGGTATGATACCGATTTGAAAATTTGGCCTAAACTCAGGCTGTTCAGTGGCTTTATAAATAACTATTAATAATTAAGAATCATTTTATGCAACGTCTAAATTTTATATGGCAACTCTCTCGCTTAAAAAAGCGGATCATCAGTGTCACGATTGATACTTTGCTTATTCTCTTTGCTCTGCATATTGCGTTGTGGACAAGGCTAGGTGATTTTCAACTTCTGACTGATGGCGATAAGTTATTACTGACAGGCTTTACAGTAATAACAACGGTAGCCATTTTTACTAAACTAGGGCTTTACCGTGCCGTCCTTCGCTACCTTACTTTCCAGGCACTGTTTGTAGTAACGGCTGGTGCGTTATTATCGGCAATATCATTGGCCGTTTTTGCCTATTACTTACAAGAACCAATCCCTCGCACAGTGCCTATTATTTACTGTGCGTATTTAGCCTTGTTGTGCGGCGGCTCTCGTTTGGTCGTTCGCAACCTTGTGGCGACAACGTCTCCGTTGAAAGATTCACGTGAGGAAGTATTAATTTACGGCGCGGGTTCTGGTGGTCGGCAGTTGGCTGTCGCACTTAGGGCTTCTGATCACTATCGAGTACGTGCGTTCATTGATGAAGATAAAACGCTGACTAATACAATGATTTTAGGTCTGCCTGTTATTGATTTAGGTAAGGCGGAAGGGTTGATTGAGAAGCACGACGTCTCTAAGATCTTGCTCGCCATACCTAGTGCTTCTCGCGCTCGTCGTAAACAAGTGTTGGACTTGTTGGCACCACTACCCGTGGAAATTCAAACCGTACCAGAAATGGCGGATATTGTCTCAGGCAAAGCGAAAATCGATGAGCTTACCGACGTTCCTATTGAAGATTTACTAGGCCGTGATGCCGTTACGCCTCAGCAATCCCTGATGGAAGCTAACATTAAAGATAAAGTGGTAATGGTAACCGGTGCTGGCGGCTCTATTGGCTCTGAGTTATGTCGTCAAATTCTCAAACAACAGCCAAAAACATTAGTGCTTTTTGAAGTGTCTGAGTTTGGCTTGTACCAAATTGATCGTGAGCTTTCCCTAGTGAAAGAAAACAAAGGTTACGATGTTGAAATCGTGCCTCTACTAGGTTCCGTTCAGCGCTCACATCGCTTATTGACCTCAATGCAGTCTTTTGGTGTCCAAACGGTTTATCATGCCGCGGCTTATAAACACGTTCCTCTCGTCGAGTATAACGTTGTCGAAGGTGTGCGTAATAATGTTTACGGCACTTACTATACGGCTAAAGCCGCGATCGAGGCGGGGGTTGAATCCTTTGTGCTTATCTCGACAGATAAAGCGGTACGCCCAACTAACGTGATGGGTACCACCAAGCGTATGGCGGAATTAGGCCTGCAAGCTTTGGCTGAGCAAGAGAACCAAAAAGAGCACGGTACACGTTTCTGTATGGTTCGCTTTGGCAATGTACTTGGCTCGTCTGGCTCGGTTATTCCTCTATTTAAAAGGCAGATTAAAGCCGGTGGCCCACTTACTGTTACCCATCGCGATATTACCCGTTTCTTTATGACCATTCCTGAAGCGGCGCAATTGGTGATTCAAGCGGGCGCTATGGGTAAAGGCGGCGATGTTTTCGTTCTTGATATGGGTGAATCGGTCAAAATTACAGATCTGGCTGAAAACTTGATTAACCTTTCAGGGCTTTCTGTTAAAAATGAAGAGAACCCTCATGGTGATATTGAGATTAAATTTTCAGGTCTGCGCCCTGGTGAGAAGCTCTATGAAGAGTTGTTGATTGGCGATAACGTATCTCCAACAGCTCATGAGCGAATCATGACAGCACAAGAAGTGTTCTTACCAATTAACGAATATGACACGCTTCTTGAGTCATTGGATTTCGCTTGTCATAACCTACAACATGA
Source organism: Vibrio sp. IB15 (assembly GCF_016406055.1). Classification (NCBI taxonomy): domain Bacteria; kingdom Pseudomonadati; phylum Pseudomonadota; class Gammaproteobacteria; order Vibrionales; family Vibrionaceae; genus Vibrio; species Vibrio sp. IB15. The sequence goes on along the minus strand of NZ_JAEFCE010000006.1, from coordinate 34,980 downwards.
TACGATTCGCCAGCTTCTTCTAGATGCGCCAACAGGGTTTAAGCCGACAGATGGCGTCGGGGATTTGGTTTGGAATGCAGCTCAAAACAAACAAGAGTTCCTTCTCGAACCTAGAATCTAGAGGTGATATTGGATTCTGTTATGTAGATTATGACCTCCTGTTAGCCGGTTTTTTTACACAAATCTTTCGAAAACGTTATGTTTATTGTCCATAACTACTGTGAGCTTTGACACAGATATGAGGCGGTATTCATGATAATCGATATTTCGTCTAATCAAGAAATTGAGGAAAGCTTGGATTAAATATTGTGGGATGACTCTAGCTTTCAGTATGTTACTAACAAAACCACAATGATAGACCAGCCTTTGGTACGTCACCTGAAGCCAAATGACGATAATGAAGAGCATGAAACTGAGGTTGACCTTCTGCACTAAAGAGCTATCAAATTATTGTTATTAAGCTTTCTGAATCTATATTGTGGGGATATAAACGTTCATATCCCTACTTTACTCCCTCCTAAAATGACATTTTTTTCACATCCGATCGGCCTACCTGAGACGTTTCTTGATCTTCCACTACAGTTTTGACTGTAAACTGTAGTAAAATTACGCTAATTTGTTTTTATACCGATTTATTTTGAATTGAACGAGGTCAGTCCTATGTCAGCTAAGAAGCCAATGGCTCTAGTGATCCTTGACGGTTACGGTTACCGTGAAGACAACCAAGACAACGCTATCGCGAACGCTAAGACACCAGTATTAGATGGTCTTATTGCTAACCAACCTAACACGCTAATCTCTGCTTCTGGCATGGATGTAGGCCTACCTGATGGCCAAATGGGTAACTCTGAAGTTGGTCACACCAACATTGGTGCTGGTCGTGTGGTATACCAAGATCTTACTCGTATCACTAAGTCAATTGCAGACGGTGAATTCGGTCAAACTGAAGCGCTAGTGAATGCTATCGACAAAGCTGTGAAAGCGGATAAAGCGGTTCACATCATGGGTCTTATGTCACCAGGTGGCGTTCACTCTCATGAAGATCACATCTACGCAGCCGTTGAAATGGCAGCAGAGCGTGGCGCAGAGAAAATCTACCTACACGCATTCCTAGATGGCCGTGATACGCCGCCACGTAGTGCAGAAAACTCTCTACAACGTTTCCAAGATCTGTTCGCTAAACTGGGCAAAGGCCGTGTGGCTTCTTTGGTTGGTCGTTACTACGCAATGGACCGAGATAACAACTGGGAACGCGTTCAAACTGCATACGAGCTGCTAACGGAAGCAAAAGCAGAGTTCACATTCGACACGGCGGTTGCTGGCCTAGAAGCCGCTTACGCTCGTGACGAAAATGATGAGTTCGTTAAAGCGACTGAAATTAAAGCGGAAGGTGAAGAGTCTGCAGCTATCGTTGATGGTGATGCAGTTATCTTCATGAACTACCGTGCCGACCGTGCTCGTCAAATCACTCGCACATTCGTTGCTGATTTTGCTGGTTTTGAGCGTAACGTATTCCCAGCTATCGATTTCGTGATGCTGACTCAATACGCTGCTGATATCCCATTGCTATGTGCATTCCCACCGGCTTCTCTAGAGAACACTTACGGTGAGTGGTTATCTAAGCAAGGTAAAACGCAGCTACGTATTTCAGAAACAGAGAAATACGCGCACGTGACTTTCTTCTTCAATGGCGGTATCGAAGACGAGTTCGAAGGCGAAGAGCGTCAGCTTGTTGCTTCTCCAAAAGTAGCGACTTATGACCTACAGCCTGAAATGAGCGCACCAGAGCTAACTGAAAAGCTAGTTGCAGCAATCAAAGGTGGCAAATACGACGCTATCGTTTGTAACTTCCCTAACTGTGACATGGTTGGTCACACTGGCGTTTACGATGCAGCAGTGAAAGCAGTAGAGTCTCTAGACGAATGTCTTGGTAAAGTGGTTGAAGCAATTCAAGAAGCTGACGGCCAACTGCTTATCACAGCAGACCACGGTAACGCAGAAATGATGGTTAACCCAGAAACGGGCGGCATCCACACTGCACACACAAACCTGCCAGTGCCACTGATCTACGTAGGTAACAAAGACGTTGAGTTCAAAGAAGGCGGTAAACTGTCTGACCTTGCACCAACAATGTTATCTCTAACTGGCACAGAGATCCCAGCTGAAATGTCAGGTGATGTTTTAGTTAAGTAACTTTTAACTGCCATCGAATACCAGAACGGCTGCACGCGAGTGTGGCCGTTTTTTTTGTATCTGGATCTTGAAGAATAGATGCGAGATACGAGTATACGGGATTCGAAGTGTTTTTCGCATCTCGTCACTCGCTATTCTCATCTGCTCTATCCCGTCATTCCAGAATTGAGGAACGAAATGTCTGGAATCTCATGTCACGTTGATGTGTCATATTCAATACCCTGAGAGAGATTCCCTATCACGCTCGTGCCTCGCTGTAGGGAATGACGTTGTAAAAAGTGTAATGAGAAAGAGCGGATACGGGATGTGGGTAATCGAGATTCGAAGAGCTAAACGCTATTTGTAGAGTATGCAGTGTTGAATGAGCAGTTGTTCTAAGTTTTGTTTTTGTAATGCGACCACATCTACCATTACTCTCGTTTCTTTCGGGTGAGCTGACGGTAACGTTCGGTAGATAATACGAAAGCTATCGAGGTGAAATTCGCGAAAGTTTTTCACTCCAAGCTCTAGTAAAGATGGGGCAATGTTTGCAGCATGAGGGTTATCAGAAACTAAGGCTTCAAATCGGTCGAGAAGAGCTTCTATGCGTTCTATGACAGCCACTTCACTAGAATAATCACTTAAGTAATTAATTAATGCATCAAGTAATTGATCAAAGGTGTCTGTGTACTCGATGGTTGTCATATTATTGAACCGACTGCTTACGCTTTGCCAATTTATCTCGAATCTGAGCGCTGGAGTTTACTCGGCCATGTTTTTCATCATCAACAGAAAATGATAATAGTTTCATTAATGCTATCGCTTCATCTCTACGCTTTCGATCTTCATAAGATTCAATCGTATAAGCGGGTTTACCATTTTGAGTAATGGTCATAGGCTCCGATAAATCGAGGTTAGCCGCGTGCTTTTTTAAGTAACTTATCGTTTCAGTGGACATTATCATTATCTCTTAATGTAGAAGTTTAAATGTAGACTATATTTAGTCTGATGACAACGGCACTTCTTGATGGTGAACTTTTATATTATCGATCTAGCGTGATAAGGCTTATTGCGTTCTATCTATAACCGAACGCTCAAAGTCGAGTAACCACTCCTTACGGTTCATGCCTCCGGTATAGCCTGTTAATGTGCCATTGGCACCAATCACTCGGTGGCAAGGGACTACGATGCTAAACGGGTTCTTGCCGTTCGCACCACCCACCGATCTCACTGCTTTGGGGTTGCCCACTCTCTTTGCTTGTTCGCCATAGCTAATAGTTTCGCCATAAGGAATAGAAGTGAGAGCCTGCCAAGCTGATTTTTGAAAGTCCGTGCCTTTTGTCGCTCTCAATGGCAAATCAAATTCAGTTCTTTGACCAGCAAAATACTCGTCGAGTTGGCGAGATACTTTGAGGCATAATTCATTGGGATTGCAATCAATAGCCTCATCATGGTTTATATGGTCAATTTCAATAATTGCTTCGCCATTGCTAACAATGATCATCTTGCCAATTGGTGCTTCGTAGAGCATTTTGTGAGTACTGCCTTCCATGTCATCTTCCTCCTTTTAGTCTTTTTCTACTCTAAAGCACTTAGAGTTTCGTACCCGTTTGACGCTTTAACCCTTTCCGTATTTCGAATCTGCTTTATATATCGTAATAACTTAAATCGTCATTCCAGAACTGAGGGACGAAGTGTCTGGAATCTCAAACAACGCGGTATTAGCAATGGAGAATAGATTTCCTACCAGGCTCGCTCCTCGCTATAGGGAATGATGGGTTGAACTCGAATGTCACTTGAGCCTGATATTTGTTCCGAAATCCTTTCGCATCTGCTTTTTAATCTCTTCGTATCCCGTTTACTCGCATCCCGCATCTGCTTTAACTCTTATACGAAGCGCAAACAGGTACCCTGAAATGCCACCCATGATGTTTCCTAGTGCTAGGCCAATAAATAGGCCTTCGACACCATCAAGTTGGCTGCCTACCCAGGCAAATGGCAGGGTAAATACGAAAAGGCGCATGAAGCTCCATTGGAAGGCTTTGAGTGGTTGATGCATGGCATTCATTGCGCTTATTAGCATCATCACAATGCCTTGGAACCCGTAACTAAATGGCACGACTAACAGGTAGTGCCACAAGATACCTCGCACGGATTCTTCTTGAGAGAACAGGGCGGCTAAAGGAATGCTCAGTGGTACCATCATTAAAAAGATCAAACCTTGGAATAGCACGGCGAAACGCATGCTTAAGAACAGGGCTTTGAAGCTGCGTTGTGGATTCTCTGCTCCAAAGTTTTGCGCCATAAAAGGGGTAAGAGCGGAAGTGAGAGACATCAAGACGATGATCAGAATCGATTCAATGCGTTGAGCAGCGCCATAAGCTGCAACAGCTTCGGTGCCTTGCTTGGCCAGCATCATCATAATGATGGCCCCCGCGAGTGGGTTTAGCGCGTTTGAAAGTGCGGCGGGTGTTCCAATGGTGAGGATTTGTTTCCAGTCATCAATGATGTTTTTTAGTTTGGGTGGAGCAAGCAGCTTTTCTCGTATGGTTAACACATACAGTGAGCCACATAACGCACCAAACCAACTGAAACCACTTGCAATGGCTGCGCCTTGAATCCCTAGCTCAGGAAAAGGCCCGTAACCGAAGATCAGCAGCGGATCGAGAATGCCGTTAATTAGGCCTGCCAACATCATGATCTTTGCGGGGGTTTTGGTATCGCCACTCGCTCGTATCGCGCTGTTGCCTGCCATTGGGATAACAAGCAGCGGAATGGCTAAGTACCAAACTGTCATGTATTCAGATATCAGTGGCAGTAATTCTGGTTCTGCCCCCAATAAGGTAAACATGGGTTCTAGCGTTACAAGCCCCAGTGTTGATGCAAATCCAACAAGCAACACAGCAAGCAATAATCCATGGCAAGTAAAGCGAGCGGCATTTTGTGCGCAGCCTTGGCCCAGCAAGCGCCCAATACAGGTAGAAAGCCCCACACCGATGCCCATGGTGATGCAATTGATGGCGAAGGTAACTGGAAAGGTAAAGCTCACTGCTGCAAGTGCTTGTGTGCCGAGTAGTGAGATAAAGAAGGTATCGACCAAGTTAAACATCAAGATCGCAACCATGCCGAAGATAGTCGGAATGGTCATGGTACGTAATGTACTCGCAATTGGGGCGGTTAATAGCCCGTGCTTATCTTGCATGTAAAACGCCAGTTGGAACGAAAGGTGTAGGATAAACAGATGTTGGCGGGAAGGGAAGGAAAGCTAAAGCAGATGAGAGATTCGAGTAAACGAGATGCAAAAAGCTTAAGAAAATATATCTGAGGTTAATGAGTAATGAGGTTAATCTTCGTCATTCCCTATAGCGAGGCACGAGTGCAGTAGGGAATCTCTGGCGACTATCTAGTTATCCACGTGTTGTTTGAGATTCCAGACACTTCGTTCCTCAGTTCTGGAATGACGGGATAAGTTTAAAGATCAGATGCGGGTAAACGAGTATCGAAGAGCTAAAAGCGGAGAAAGTAGGTGCCGCCTTCTTTGCTTTTCGTCTCTCATATACTTGTATCTAGTCTTCAAGCTCTTCGTATCTCGCATCCCGTTTACTCGTATCTGCTCTCATCCCTTATCTGCCCCTTAGATCACAAAATTTCCCTTCCACCCCTTGGGATCTTTCACTTCGCCCCAACATACTCTTTAACCCCATGCCAATCGTGGCAACTATCAAATTAAATGGAAATTATCAGGAGATACGACCGATGAATATCCGTCCTCTACACGACCGAGTTATCGTTGAGCGCCAAGAAGTTGAATCTAAATCTGCTGGTGGCATCGTTCTAACTGGTTCTGCCGCTGAAAAGTCAACACGCGGTGTAATTCTAGCTGTAGGCAAAGGCCGCATCCTAGAAAACGGTTCAGTACAACCATTGGACGTTAAAGTTGGCGACACTGTTATCTTTGCTGAAGGCTACGGCACTAAGTCTGAAAAAATCGACGGTAAAGAAGTTCTGATCATGTCTGAAAACGACATCATGGCGATCGTTGAGTAATCCGCGCTATACAAACTGAACTGACTGAATAAAGAATTTAAAGGAAATAAAGATGGCTGCTAAAGACGTTAAATTTGGTAACGACGCACGAGTTAAAATGCTAGAAGGTGTAAACGTTCTGGCTGACGCAGTAAAAGTAACGCTAGGTCCTAAAGGCCGTAACGTTGTTCTAGACAAATCATTTGGCGCACCAACGATCACTAAAGATGGTGTTTCTGTGGCACGTGAAATCGAGCTTGAAGACAAGTTCCAAAACATGGGCGCACAAATGGTTAAAGAAGTGGCTTCGCAAGCGAACGACGCGGCGGGCGACGGTACAACTACCGCTACAGTTCTAGCTCAAGCTATCATCACTGAAGGCCTAAAAGCCGTTGCAGCTGGCATGAACCCAATGGACCTTAAGCGCGGTATCGACAAAGCAGTAACAGCTGCTGTTGAAGAGCTAAAAGGCCTTTCTGTTCCATGTGCTGATACTAAAGCTATCGCGCAAGTAGGTACTATCTCAGCAAACTCTGATGCGACTGTAGGTAACATCATTGCTGAAGCGATGGAAAAAGTAGGTCGTGATGGCGTTATCACAGTTGAAGAAGGTCAGGCTCTACAAGACGAGCTAGACGTAGTTGAAGGTATGCAGTTCGATCGCGGTTACCTATCTCCTTACTTCATCAACAACCAAGAAGCAGGTTCTGTTGATCTAGAAAGCCCATTTATCCTTCTTATCGACAAGAAAGTTTCAAACATCCGTGAACTTCTTCCGACTCTAGAAGCAGTAGCTAAGGCATCTCGTCCACTTCTAATCATCGCTGAAGATGTAGAAGGCGAAGCGCTTGCAACTCTAGTTGTAAACAACATGCGCGGTATCGTGAAAGTTGCTGCTGTTAAAGCACCTGGTTTCGGCGACCGTCGTAAAGCAATGCTACAAGACATCGCTATCCTAACTGGCGGTACGGTTATCTCTGAAGAGATCGGTCTAGACCTAGAAAAAGTAACGCTAGAAGACCTAGGTCAAGCTAAGCGTGTAACTATCACTAAAGAAAACTCAACCATCATCGATGGCGCGGGTGAAGAAGCGATGATCCAAGGTCGCGTTTCTCAAATCCGTCAACAAATCGAAGATGCAACGTCTGACTATGACAAAGAGAAACTACAAGAGCGCGTTGCTAAGCTAGCTGGCGGTGTTGCAGTAATCAAAGTTGGCGCTGCGACTGAAGTTGAGATGAAAGAGAAGAAAGACCGCGTAGAAGATGCACTTCACGCAACTCGCGCTGCAGTTGAAGAAGGTGTGGTTGCTGGTGGTGGTGTTGCACTTATCCGTGCTGCATCTAAAGTGGCTAACATTGAAGGCGACAACGAAGAGCAAAACGTAGGTATCCGCGTTGCACTACGTGCAATGGAAGCGCCTATCCGTCAAATCACTAAGAACGCAGGTGACGAAGAGTCTGTTGTTGCTAACAACGTTCGCGCTGGCGAAGGTAACTACGGTTACAACGCTGCGACTGGCGAATACGGCGACATGATCGCTATGGGTATCCTAGATCCAACTAAGGTTACTCGTTCTGCACTACAGTTCGCTGCATCAGTTGCTGGTCTTATGATCACAACAGAAGCAATGGTTACAGACAAGCCTCAAGAAGCAGCTCCAGCAATGCCTGATATGGGCGGCATGGGCGGTATGGGTGGCATGGGTGGTATGATGTAATCCCCCTCGCTATTCATAGTGAAATTGAAAACGGAGGCTTCGGTCTCCGTTTTTTGTTACAGACCATTAGGAATAATTGAATGTTGTCCTCTGAAGACTTCAATAGCGTCGTTAATAATTAATCCGACAAGACTATGAAGTGGCACTGTATGCATGGGTACTCAACATTCAGCAGGAGTGTTATCATACCCCTCAAATTTTTAGGATGCTCCATATTCAAAAGTATGGAACACATACTTTGCCTAATCAGTCGGCAATATGTACAACATGAGTTTTTATAGGGACTCTCAGGGGCTGAACAAATATTGCGTGATAGCCCAACTATATTGCCACGTAAGTATATGGAAAACTATCGGAAGTCGATGAAGCAGTTCATCGCAAGAGCATTTATTGAGTCTAAGTTGGTCTAGTTATGTTGGATAAGTTAGTTTGTAAAAATATAAAAATGGTATTGCTTGATGTTGATGGTGTTATGACTGATGGTTCCATATACATTAATAAAGACGGTGAGTTTTTTAAATCATTTAATGTTAAAGATGGTTTAGCTATCGAGTTATTACGTAGTCATAATATTCTTGTTGGTGTTATTTCAGGTAAAGCAAGTGCTGCTTTAGATACTCGTTGTCAGCAATTGGGGTTTGATGAAATAATTACCGGTTGTAAGAATAAATTACCTGCTTTGATTGATATCTGCTCTAAATATAAAATATCAGCAGATCAAATTGCATTCTTGGGAGATGATGTCCTAGATATCCCTATCTTCGAAAAAGTTGGGTTAGCCGTCGCTCCTATTGATGCTCATAGTCTAGCTATTAGCAGTGCTGATTGGGTATCAAGTCTGAAGGGGGGAGACGGGATGGTCAGAGAGTTTGTCGATTTACTTCTGACGAACCAACTCAACCTTTCACTAAAAGAAGTTTACAAACCTTTGCTTGATAAGATTCGCCTTGATGATGTGGCAACAATGGAGCAATAAAAGATGAGTGTTAAAGTAGTAATTCCCGCAAGATATGGTTCATCTAGGCTGCCAGGAAAGCCTCTACTCACGTTGCTTGAAAAGCCAGTGGTGTGGCATGTGATTGAACGTTGTAAAGAAGCTGGTATTGAGCCGAATGATATTTTTGTTGCGACTGATGATCAACGCATAGTCGATGCATTAAAATCTGAAAATATTCAAGTGGTTTTAACTTCACCAGAGCACCAATCTGGTACTGATCGTATAAATGAAGTTTCTTTCATTAAAGGTTGGAGTGAAGATACTATCATTGTGAATGTGCAAGGTGATGAACCAATGATCCCTCCTGCACTCATTCAACGGATTGTATCTTTTACTCAGTTACATACTTCATATGATATCACAACAGCTGTCGTTCCTTTGGTTTCTGCTGATGATTTTGTTAATCCCAATGTGGTCAAAGCTATTGTTGGCCATAATGGTCGTGCACTGTACTTTACTCGCTCAGCATCGCCAATGAACCGTGATACCCCAAATGATTTGTCATTGGCCAAAAGACATATCGGAATTTATGCTTATCGGGCTTCATCTCTAAAACAATTTTGTTCATATCCTGAAGATGAGCTTGAGAATTATGAAAAGCTAGAACAATTGCGAGCCTTGAGCCATGGCATGAATATTGGTGCAATAGTGTTTGAAGGGGCTGTACCTCATGGGATTGATACTATTGAAGACTATGAAAATACTAGAAAAATAATGGAAGAAAAAACCGATGGCTAACTCAATTGATATCGCAAAACAAGTAATTCAGACTGAAATTGACGGTTTGGATTATATGGCAAAGAGATTAGGCTCTGAATTTGAAGTTGCTATAAACGCTATTATTAATACCAAAGGCCGTACCATTATCTGTGGGATGGGAAAATCTGGGATTATAGGAAAGAAAATAGCTGCATCTTTTGCGAGTACAGGCACTCCTAGCTTTTTCATGCACCCTGGAGAAGCTTTTCATGGTGATCTGGGAATGGTCAAATCTGAAGATGTATTTATTGCTATCTCGAACTCAGGTGAGACGGATGAAGTTTTGAAGCTATTACCTTTCTTACGAGATAATGGAAACTTCATCATTGCTATTACAGGAAGAGAAAGCTCTACACTAGCAGTAAACTCACACTGTCATTTAGATATTGCTGTGCCTAAAGAAGCGTGCCCTTTGCAGCTTGCCCCTACATCTTCAACAACAGCTACTCTGGTTATGGGGGATGCTTTGACTGTAGCCCTTATGGACGTTCGTGGTTTTCAACCCGAAAACTTCGCTCGTTTCCACCCTGGGGGAAGCTTAGGTCGAAGACTGCTGTCTAAGGTACAAGATGAAATGCTCTCTGATAGCCTTCCTAGTGTTGCATCAAATGCAGATTTTACATCTATCATCCATAAAATATCATCGAGCCATTTAGGCTTAACATTGGTTAATTTGAATGATGAGTCTTTAGCTATTATCACAGATGGGGATTTGCGAAGAGCGATGGAGTCGAAAGGACGAGATGCTTTTGATCTTGTTGCAAAAGATATTGCTACGCTCAACCCAGCCTCAATATCTCCTGAAGCGCATGTACAAGAGGCTTACGAGGTAATGGAGAATAAAGGAATTACCTCATTGATCGTCGTAGAGAATAATTCTGTAGTGGGTATTTTGAAAAAATAGTTGTGGGCTTTGTGGTTTTGGCTTTGATTCTATTAAAGAGGTAAGGGGCTTTTTCTATCTCCACATCTCTCGTCATTATTTAACCATGCTAACACCTTGAAAACGGAGACTTCGGTCTCCGTTTTTTTATGTTCTGACATAGTCATTCCCTACAGCGAGATGCGAGTGTAATAGGTAATCTTTAGTGTTATGCATCGAAATGTGTGTCGATGGCTACTCTTACCTCTTATCGTATCCCTTTCTTTATATTGCTCTTTCTGATTTACCGTCTTATATTCAACAGTACAGTTATGACATTGATATAACATGGATAGCTGTTGAATAAAGGACAATAAACGCTTGATTGATAATGTATAAATCAAGTTAACAATAAGTCAGTGGAGACTCCCCAATGAAAAAACTACTTTCAGTACTTGCTGTGTCGGCAGCAGTAATGGCACCAGCGGCATTCGCTTCTTCGCCTGTTATGTTTTCAACAATCAACGGCTTCAACGCACCTGATTCAGATGCAGTTGGTGGTGTGCGCTTGGCTCTGCTTCACGGACAAGTAAACGACCTTAAGGGTGTCGACCTTGCGGTTGTGGGTATGTCTGAGACTCAAACAACAACGGGTGTGAACCTTGGTATTTTTGGTGCATCTAAAGTGAACCAAGAGATGACAGGTGCATCGCTAGGTTTCTTCAACTGGAATACGGGTAAAACAACGGGTCTTAACCTAGGTGCTGTGAACATCACTAACGATGTAAAAGGTGCCAACGTGAGCTTCGTAAACTACTCTGAAGGCGACACTATGGTTGATGTTGGTGCGGCGAACCTTTCAGAGGCTTCTACGGTACAGGTTGGCATCTTCAACAAAACTAAAAAAATTGAAGGTGTACAAATAGGCTTGCTCAACTGTGCGGATAACGGTTTCTTCCCGTGCTTCCCAATTGTGAACTTTGCGAAGTAAGGTATAGTTTTACTACTCTGATTCGTAACGCCTAAGTGCTTCTTACTTAGGCGTTATTTCTACTCTGTATTTTAATATCCAGGTTCAAACTCTCTCGTACTGAATAATATAAGCATGTTGTTTTATATTTATTGTTGCAGTGAGTTTATTCATAAGTACAATGTGCGCTAAATTCACAACGATGATTTATATGCTTTGATTAATCCCCATACTATCGATTTTAAGAAGGCTTTCTTAGGCCTGACCGCCAGTTTTTTAGTAGTTTTGAGCTTATTGCTCGTTGATTCAGCGGAAGAATCAGACACACAGTATGGATCAGAAAACCAAGGCGTAACCCATGCACTCACTGAGCTCACTCAGATACTGAATGCGTTAGAGTACAACATTACAGCGCTCCACCCATTACATGGTGAGACTTATACCTTTTCGCATGAAAAAAAGACGGAGGACGATACCTGCTATTTTATTAGTGAAGGGCAGAAAGACCCTCTTTTTGATTTTATGTTCTCAGGCCCTACCGAGATGTGTGACTCTCAATCTGCGCTGTATAGGGAAGCGAGCAAGCGTCTGTTTATTGCTCCAACGATGGCTTACTTTACGAACACCATCAGTAGTGTCTCCGCCATTTATTTTATTTCCAAAGATAAATTTATCATCTCGGCCCCCTCGGATATTGCCCAATATATGAAAGGCGATACGTTTGACTCGATCGTTAGTCGTCGGCCCTATTGGATCAATACCATCCGCTATGGCGTATCTCAAAATAGAGATAAGGTTGTGTATACCGGCCAATACGACGATTACCTGACTGGTGAGAAAGTGGTGACCTTAACCAAAGGGATCTATATCAACGGTGAGTTTAAAGGGGTATTAGGTATTGATGGCTATACCTCTAGCTTATTTTCGAATGCGAAGCATGGCTATGAGATTACTAGTGTCAGCGGCAGGAATAAATATGGCTTGTTGGATTACTCTTTTTCACAACCCTTGTACGTGGATGGGGTGAATACGCAGCTGTATTTGACCATTCAAGAAACGAAGAGCGAGCACTTCTTACACATACTGGAAAGGGACTACAAAGGGTTACTGGTACTCTTGTTCTTGTATGTGGTTGCAGCATGGCGGCTATGGCGATTTTATCGTGAGCAAAGACACCGCCGCTTAAATGATCTTTCAATGACCGATCCATTAACAGGGTTACTCAATCGCAGTGGCTTTGAAGCGCAATTTTTGGCGCAAGATGAGAGAAATATTTTAGGGATTGGTGTCTTTGAAATCGATGATTTAAAGGCGATCTGCGATCGGTATGGCAATGAGATTGGTGATAGGGTGATTTGTCACGTTGCTAAACTTATCGTCAACAGCGTGAGGCAACACGATATCGTGGCGAGATTTGATGGCCGGGAGTTCGTGGTGGCGATTGCGGGAGAGTCGTTAGAATTGCTTTCTTCAATATTTGAACGAATCCAGAGCGATATTAGTTTACAGAACTACCAGTGTTCGACAGGAGAGAAAGTGGCTATTTCGGTTTCTGGGGGAGCAGTGCTCTACTCTTTACATAAGTTCGAGAGTATCGGACACCTATGGAAAAATCAGAGTGTCCGTTCTTCAAGTAAACAGCTGAGCATTGCTAAGTCCTTGGGCGCAAATCAACTGTGTATCCACGTTCATTGATATACAAAGAAGCCTAGTCGTGTGACTAGGCTTCTTTGTATTTGTGGTCTTGCTCACAGGTGACTGAGTGCAGCTTTATTTCTTCACGCGGCCTTTTCTCATCCACTTTTGGTGAACACCACGACGTAGGCTCTGGAAGCTGTTTTCCACTTTGTCGACACCAAGTAAGATCGCCAACGCTAATAGCGTGATAATAACCGATTGTGAAAGGTGACCAAGCGCTATCATCATCCCAAGTGCCGCCAATACCCAAATAATGGCAGCTGAAGTCACACCATGAATTTTGCCATCGAGTGTCATCATCACACCCGCACCCAGGAAACCAACACCAGTAATGATCTGGCCAAGTACACGAGCCTGATCGAGTGTGTTTGGAGATAGGCTAATCGCCATGGTAAGGAAGAAATAGGTACCGCTGATGATCAGAATCGAGGTTCTGATACCTACTGGTTTGCCGCGTGTTTGTCGCTCGATACCGATTAACGAACCACACAGCATACACACTGCTAGCCCTGCCCAGCTAAAGGGGGCAAGGTTTAACGTTTGTTCTATAAATTGTGACATATCACCCCTCCTAAAAATTTAGAATAGAGCCGAGTATGCTGATAATCAGCCTGACGATCGAACAAATATTTGTTGTCTTCTCGATTAATTTTATTGATCCCGCAATGGATAAAAGGAACATACAAGTGTTATTGATTCTACGGCTAAGAGGGGCGTGAGCGATCAGTGAGAGCAAAATAGGGATGGCTTTTGGGCATACTCTTTTCAGTAAGGTATCAGCGCGTTGGCTGTCTATCTTTCCTTTGAGTATCAAGGGTGTCACCGCTTTGAATGGTTTTCTAAGTTATTGATATTGTTATGTTATGCATCGCTATCACGCTTGACGTGGAAATACTGTTAAGGCGCAAAAAAATAAGCTCGAAATCCCAACATTCTCTAGAAGCATTTAATTTATTTAACTATCATTAAGTTAATAACTATAGGATGTTTTGTAATGGTTAAGATTCTCTCTAATAAAGTCATATCGATTCTGTTTCTTATTGCGACGACTTTTACTTCACTCTCTGCTATCGCAGCTCAACCTCCAACCCCGCTTCGTACTTATGCCCAATCTCCCGAGCAATCGACCCATTTAACCACGGAGCTACGTTCAGCTTTTCCGGTTGGAAACCATGGTGTAGAGCTGTTTGCATCGGGCACGATGGCGAGTGTTTGGGCAAGCTCTGCTGCTGCAGATCTTGATTATTACCAGAATCACATTTTCGTCGGTGCTAATTGGCAGGTAAACCCTCAATTGCAAACTGAAGTGAAATATCAATACACCTATGCGGCCAATAATCACCTAGATTCATTGACCATGGATTTCCACAGTTTTTTCGGCATTGGACAAAACGGACGTGATGAAGCAGGCAAACATCAATTCCATATATCCAGTGATGAATACGGTGTATCGATTGATGATTTCGAGGGGGAAGCGTTAGCGAAAGCCTTGCATTGGTACACTCAGTACCAGCTTTTTTCTTCGAATACGAGTGCTCTTGCCATCGGGGGAAGCGTTTATTATAAAAATGTCGACAGCGGTCCATTCAAAAAAAGTGCTTTTGAGCAAGCTGTACAGTTGAATTACAGCCTTGCCCGAGGGGCGAGTTCATTTTTTGCGAGCGCTGGTGTCACGCACAATGACAACAATAGTGCGTTAATAGGCACTGAAATCCGCGATTTTACCGGAGCGGTCGCCTTTGGGTATGGCTACAAATTTGGCTATTTTCATGAAGTGCTTGTTGAATATCACTGGTACCAAGGTTTGTTGGAAGATGAGGGGGCATTCTCTGAAGCCTCTAATGAAGTGGTTCTGGGCTATCGTTTGAACCTTGGCAACGCCATGTTAGAAGCCAGTATGATCGAAAACATTATCAACATGGATAATTCTGCGGACATTGCTTTTGGGCTCGGTATTCGTTACTTCCTATGATGTGTTTGATCGTGTGCTGTACGTGGCCAAAGGTTATTGTTTTACCTAACTGAAAAGGGACTTAATTAAACAGCCGCTAACCTAAGCCGTGTTTGAGTGAAAATGTGAAGGGTTTAAGAACCATTAACCGACTTGTGGGCCATCAACGGATGTTGCTGGCCCTTTTGTTTGCTTTATCATTCAATATTATGCTTTATCACTCAATGTGTAGGTCGAGAGGTGTTTTACTGCTGCGGCCACCGATCTCGCGGGTTAACTTGGGTACTAGGTAGCCCGAAACCTCAGAGATTAATCCCTTGAAGTGATGCTTCGCCTCTTCATCTGAGATACAGAAGTGAGCGGCGCCCTGAACCTTATCCAGTACATGCATGTAATACGGTAGAATGCCAGCGTTGAATAGCTTTTCACTGAGTGCTTTTAATGCGTCAGCACTGTCGTTCACGCCTTTTAGCATCACGCCCTGGTTAAGCAGAGTCGCGCCAATAAGCTTTAATTTAAGGAAGGCTTGTTTGAGCTCTGCATTGATTTCATTGGCGTGATTAATATGGCTCACCATCACTACATTGAGGCGAGTCTTAGATAAAATTTGGCACAGTTCGTCAGTAATACGAGCTGGGATCACGATGGGTAAACGGCTATGAATACGAACGGTTTTCACATGTGGGATTTGTTCGATAGCGTGAATCAGCCACTCGATTTCGCTGTCTTTGGCCATCAGTGGGTCGCCACCCGAAAGGATGACCTCGTTAATCTCAGAGTGTTGAGCGACATAATCGAGGCTGGTTTGCCACACCGACTTTGAGCCCTTGTTGTCTTGATACGGGAAGTGGCGTCGAAAGCAGTAACGGCAGTTGACCGCACAGCCACCTTTCACAATCATCAAGGCTCGGTTTTTGTATTTATGCAATAACCCCGGGATCGCGTTGTCTTGCTCCTCTAATGGATCGGCAGAGTAGCCTTGATGAACTTCGAACTCCTCGCTCAATGGCAAGACCTGGCGTAATAGCGGGTCATGCGGGTTGCCTTTTTCCATTCGCTCGACAAAGCTTAACGGTACTCGCAACGCAAATAGGTTGCGTGCGGCAAAGCCTGCTTGCCATGGTGTTGGGTCTATTTCCAATGCTTCAAGGAGTTTTGTCGGGTCTGAGATCGCATTCGATAGTTGTTTGAGCCAGTTTTGCTCAACAGATTCGACTTTTCGGGTTATGATATGCGGCATTGAAATCAACTCAAAGATGTGTAAGAGGAAATCATGGCGTCAGTAAGCACCAATGAATTCAAAGGCGGTTTAAAATTCATGATGGATAACGAGCCTTGCTCAATTATCGAAAATGAATACGTTAAGCCGGGTAAAGGCCAAGCGTTTAACCGTGTAAAACTTCGTAAACTGCTGTCAGGCAAAGTGTTAGAGAAAACATTTAAGTCAGGCGACACAGTAGAACTAGCTGACGTTGTAGACGTTGAACTAGGCTACCTATACAGCGATGGTGAATTCTACCACTTCATGAACAACGAGACATTCGAGCAAATCGCTGCTGAAGTAAAAGCAGTTGGCGAGACAGCTAAATGGCTAGTTGAAAACGACGTATGTACTCTAACGTTGTGGAATGATAACCCTATCACAGTAACTCCACCAAACTTTGTTGAGATCGCAGTTACTGAGACTGATCCTGGCCTAAAAGGCGACACGCAAGGTACGGGTGGTAAGCCTGCAACTCTAGCCACTGGCGCGGTCGTTCGTGTACCTCTATTCATCGCTATCGGTGAAGTGGTAAGAGTCGATACTCGTACTGGCGAATACGTTGGTCGTGTAAAGTAATTTGATTGTGCTCACCTTGATTTAAGGTGGTTCAATGAAATGAAAAAGGTCGCTTGTGCGGCCTTTTTTGCATTTAAAAAGCAGATGCGAGTAAACGAGATACGGAATGCGAAGAGCTTGAAAGGCAGATGCGCGTAAGCGAGATACGGGATGCGAAGAGCTTGAAAGGCAGATGCGCGTAAGCGAGATACGGGATACGAAGAGCTTGAAGGGCAGATGAGAGTATATGAGATATGAAAAACAAAAAAAGCAGAACAAAATTGTATTGTTCTGCTTTTAGTCTTTTCGCTCTTAAGCTTTTCGCATCTCGATTACCCGAATCCCGTATCAGCTCTTAAGCGCTTCGATATTCGTTTACCCGAATCCCGTATCTGCTCGTAAGCTATTCGATACTCGTTTACTCGAATCCCGTATCTGCTTTTCGTCCCTAACCCGCTATGGCTTAAGCAAGCTAAACACTAAAGCGCTCACGGCGACGACACCCACCAACAAGATGAAGACGCAGGATAAATCCTTTCTGTAGCGGCGCAATGCCTCTACCTTATACACGGCCACCATAGGCATAACGAACAAGATCATCGCAATTACAGGCCCAGACAAGGCTTCCATCATCCCTAAAATGCTCGGGTTGACAATCGCTACCACCCAGATCGATGCAAACAGCGAGATTATTGTCACTTTATGAGCCAAAGGTGTGGATAGGGAGGTACTTTTGGTTAGCATCCCGACCATGCTTTCTCTCGCGCCCAAGAAGTGGCCAATAAATGATGATGTTATTGCTAGGAAAGCCACAATCGGGCCAAGTGTCGCAATAAACGGGTTGTCTTTAACGTTGGCCAGATAAGACAGAATCGACACGTTTTGTTCCTTCGCTTGTGCTAGCTGTTCAGGAGACAGTGTCAGAACACAAGAAAATACAAACAGCATCACAAACAGGATCAGCATGATGCTGGTGCGTTGTAAGATGTGCTCTGATTTTACTCTTGCGCTGTCATCGTAATGGCTGCGTTGAGCGTGGGCAAAAGAAGAGAGTGCTGCTAAATGACTGAATGAGAAGATCACTACTGGCGTCGATAGCCAAAGCGTGCTGCCCAAAGAAGATAATGAAGGCATTGTCAGTTCAGGAGCTTGCCAGCTTGGAATCAAGTATACGGACAAAAATAGCAGAATCGCGACTAGGGGATAAACCATCAACGAGAGTGTACGAAGTATGATCTTCTCGCCAGCGATCATCACCGCGATTAACCCTGTCACTAAGGCCCCCGAAAGCAAAGGTCGCGGCAGTGACTCTAGCCCAGCTTGGTTAACCATAAAGCTATCGACGGTATTCGTTAGCCCGACACCATAAATTAATAAAATCGGGAAGATAGATAAAAAGTACAGCAGTGAAATGATTTGTCCCGCAGTGGCTCCAAAGTGCTCAGCAACGACATCGGTAAAGTCTGCGTCTTTTTGGCTGGAAGATAGAACGAACCGAGTAAAGCCACGGTGCGCTAAGAAAGTCATAGGGAACGCTAAGGTTGCCATGATGAGCAATGGAACGAAACCACTGAGGCCTAGGTTGATCGGTAAGAAGAGAATACCAGCGCCGACAGCTGTACCAAATAAACTCAACACCCATTGAGTATCGTGCTGTGTCCAGCGCCCGCTTTTATTATTTAAGGCTGTATCTAGTTGGTGCATGAGGAGACCACTTGTATGAAAAAAATGGATACTATCTCATTTGTAAATAACTTCAAATTCAACAATATGTTGAGATTATGGCAATCGCAAAAATATCACTGGTTTGCTACATATTAGTGACTGGGATCGTGTTCCTCACCTTCATATCCACTGATTAGGAAAAGATGTTTCAGTGGTTTTTTGTGATCTTATTATCAATTTATGAACGCTCATTTTCGGTGTCGTCTTTGGGTTTTAGGCCGATGTGAGAGGAAGGGGCGGGTGTACGTTTGAATTGATGAAAACTCTGAGTGGTATGACGCGAGTGACGGATAAAAAGTAGGGTACGCCGATATTTCATTATTATGAGATAACTCCTGCGTTAGCACGCTCGTATATCAGCGAATAAAGCGTGCTAACACTGGGGTTGCTTTTGCTTGTTTTATCTCTGATTAGCATTGTTATTCAAGCAGAGCTGCCTTTGCTTTATCGACATCGACGGCTTCTTTCGCCTTTTCTTTATCGATAGCTTCATAAGCTTTTTGATAATCAATGTCGGTCCCATCAACCGATGATTTCAATTCTTCTACATCAACAGATTCAGTGGCTTTTTCCTTGTCTACAGATTCTGCCAGTTTCGTGACATCGACAGCCAAGGCTGTGGTTGGTAAAGATAGAGCCAGAATACAGGTAAGTGAAACAATTTTCATAATGATATCCTCAAACGCGATTTAGCATCTAACAGTATAGGTGCTTCTCTCTATCAACGCATAAATGGCGCCTTGAGCAATCAATAGTCCGTTCTTTGGAAAGTGTAACTTTTCTCCTTTCTATTCCTAAGTAGTGTCGGTCTTTCCTTTTGATCACCGCTTCAATTTTCCTACCGTTCTGAACAGCCAAAGTTCATAAATTCAAAGCTTGTGAATGTAGAGGTTATTTTTATTGTTCGGTAAAAACTTATTTATTTGATGAATCTTTCGAATGTTCCGAAGTGTAACAATTTGATACATTATTTCTCGTGGTCAGCGAGTTGCATATCAGTTTGATTTATTTCGATTTAACTCAATGACAACCCTAAAGGAGAATGACATGGAAAATCGAGGCTTGGGAAGAGGTTTGAAAATAGAAGAACGACGTCAGTTACTACATAAAGGGCTGAAAGCGGCAGTATTCGGCGTACCACTGCTGGCTTTAGGCTTAACAATTAATAGCTCAGTTTTGATGACCGATGCCGGTTACAGCTACGTGCATCAAAACAATATTACTGGTGAGTTGGATGTCTTTACCGAGCCCGGTATTCATTTTCGAATGCCGTTTTTATCCAAGATAACCCAGTATGATCAGGTGATTACAGTCTCTTTTGGCAACAGCAAAGGGGAAGATTTTTATCAAAGGTTAGATCCGGTGCAGGTGCGTTTTGCTGATACGTACATTGGTGAGATTCCGGTGACATTCCGCTTTAAGCTCAGCAATGACCCGAAGGCAGTGGAAAAGATGCATAAGGAGTTTCGCAACAACAGTAATTTGATCGATGCGTTGTTGGTTAAAAATGCGCGTAATGTGACAGTGATTACGGCGACTCAATACACGGGCGAGGAGTTCTTCCAAGGTGGTTTAAACCAATTTAAATCTAAATTGGGCGATCAGCTACGCGAAGGCATTTACCTGACGGAGCGTCGTCAGGTTGAAGTGGAAGAGTTAGATCTTGCGCCGGTCGGGGTCAATCAATCGAACTCGAATCAATTGCAACGAACCAATCAACTGGTTTGGAAGACAGTGCCGGTGGTGGATAACACGGGTCAGCCTATCCGTCAGGACAACCCGTTATCACAATACGGCATTCAAGTAACCCAGGTCACGATTGGTGATCCGCAACCAGAAAAGCAACTTGATCAGTTACTGGCGGATAAGAAGCGTTTGGTGGCCGACCGTATCCGTGCGATTCAGGAGCAAGAAACATCAAAAGCGCAAGCTGAAACCGAGCAACTCCGTAAAGAGATTCAGCGTACTCGAGAAGTCCAAGACGCACAACGAGGCAAAGAGTTAGCGATTATTTCCCAGCAGAAAGAAGTGGAAATAGCTCGTCAAATTGCTGAACGTGAAATTGTCGAAGTCGAGAAGACTAAGCGATTAGCTGAAGTTGAAAAAGAGAAAGAATTGGCAACCGCAGAAGCCAATTTGGCGATTCAAAAGGCCAATGCATTATCTGCTGAATTTGAAGCAAGAGCGATTCTTGAAAAAGGTCGAGCGGAAGCGGAAGTGTTGAAAGCGAAATATGCTGCGCTAGGGGCCAACCGCGAGGTGTATCTGGCCGAGTTGAACCGTGAGGTCGCTAACTCGCTGTATAACAACCTGCAGAACTTCCAGGTTCAGATGCCACAAAACTATATCGGCGGCAGTGATGAAACGGGTTTGAAAACCAACCTCGATGTCATTACAGGCTTCGGAGCATTGGGGTTAATGGACCAAACCAAGAAGGTTACACAGCAATAAGAGCATGGGTAATCAAGAGCTCTAAGTGCTCAATGATATAGAACAACAAGGCCAATATACGGGTATTGGCCTCTTTATCTGTCTACTCTAGCTGCGCATCGACAAGTAAGGCCGCCAACATGGGTTCATTGATAACAAGTTGTTGTGAAAGAACTCATCACTTAGCGAAAGCCATTAATGCGAATAATCAATAATGAGTAAAGAAATGAAAAACAACAAATCAGTATTATGGATAGGAGTGGTAACTGTAGTAACTCTAAATATTGCCTTGCAGTTGCTCACTTACCATAGCAGGAAAGAGTATGTTGAAATCCATTCATTAAGCGCAGATTCACCCTATACGATAGACGAGTACAGCGCACAAAAGTATGGCGTAGCGCTAAAAGGGAAATTAGGTAAGATGCATCACTGCTTAACCCAATACCGGTCGGTGAATGATGCAAAGAGGTCAAAAGGGGCTTTCGGCCCATCTGGCACCATGACAGTAAAAGGCGCGACTTATCAACTGCATTTTTCAATCTCTAACGGGGAAGTCACAAAGGCAAGGTTGAAAGCCTACCATCCAGATGGTAGGCCACGCGCTATCAGTTCTAATGTTGCGGTCAATTGCAGCATAAAATTACTGAATCAGTGAAGCTTGAAAATGTATATGTGAAAAAGCAGAACGAGATAATCTCGCTCTGCTTTCGCTTTTCTGCTCTTAAGCTTTTCGCATCTCGATTACTCGAATCCCGAATCTGCTTTTAGATCATAAAGATGAAAATAACAGACAATGCGCTAATTAGGCCTGCAAAGAAGTAGCAGCCCACTTTACCAGCAACGCCGACGTGGAATTTCAGGTCGTGCATGCCGTGGTGAAGACGGTGCATAGCATGCCACATAGGCAGTGCTAGCGTACCGATGATGAATAGTGCACCGATAATGCTGGTGGCAAATTCAGACACACGTTCGTAGCTCATTGCTTCTGCATCGATGATGCCCATTGGCACTAAGATACCTAACACTAGAATCGTGATTGGTGTGATCATCGCAAACCAAGTACCGCCAGCGCCGAATAGACCCCACCAGATTGGCTCATCAGAGCGTTGAGGGTTGTGGTTAACAGGCTTAACTTTGTAGTTTGTGTTCATAACGAAAGCTCCTTACACCACAACAAGAACGATTAAAGAAATAAAAGCCACCGCTGCCCACTGAGTCAGTACGATGATTCTTTTATCTACCAATTTACCTTTTAGGCGGATTGGCATTACTTGAGGCATCATGCTGAAGAAGGTTTGAGCGTGCATTAAGCTGCCTAGCAGAGCCACGATATTAATACCGACAATGATAGGGTTAGCCATAAAGCTCAACCAACTAGCCCACGCTTCAGGGCCTTTCACTAGTGCACCCAAGCCAAAGGTTAGGAATACCGTGAACAGAATCAAAGGCAGTACAGTTGCTTCACGTAGCATGTAGAAGCGATAGAACGGATGGTTGCTCCACCACGTTCTCTTCATCTCACGAACATAAGGCTTACGATTGCTCATCTTATACCTCCTCTGTTGTTTTTACTTGGTTCTTGCTAACTGATGTACCGTCAGGTTTGAACATCGAGATAACGAAGTCCATTGAAGACTCAACTTTACCTTGGTTAACCGCCGCTGCTGGATCTACTTTCTTCGGACATACTTCAGAACAGTAACCAACAAACGTACAGCCCCAAGCGCCATTTTCACCATTGATAAGCTTCATACGCTCATCTTTACCGTTGTCACGGCTATCTAAGTTGTAACGGTGAGCAAGAGTCAGTGCCGCAGGGCCGATGAACTCAGGGTTCAGACCAAATTGAGGACACGCTGCGTAACAAAGACCACAGTTGATGCAGCCAGCGAACTGTTTGTACTTCGCCATTTGTTCAGGGGTCTGAATATTAGTACCGTCTTCAGGCTTACGGTCGTTGCCAATGATGTAAGGTTTGATCGCTTCAAGGCGCTCGATGAACGGTGTCATGTCGACAATCAAATCTTTCTCGATTGGGAAGTTAGCAAGCGGCTCGATAGTTAGGCCGTTCGGGTAGTCACGTAAGAAGCTCTTACACGCTAGCTTAGGCACGCCATCAACCATGATGCCGCAAGAACCACAGATCGCCATGCGACAAGACCAACGGTATGAAAGGTCTTTGTCTTGGTGGTCTTTAATGTAACCAATCGCGTCTAGTACCGACATGGTCTCATCGAAAGGCACTTCGAAAGTCTGCATATAAGGTTCTGCATCTTTCTCTGGGTCGTAGCGCAGAATGTCTACTTTTTGGATACGATTCGCTGACATTACGCTTTCTCCTCTTCACGGTTCTCATCTTGAGCGACATTCGCTGCAGCAGCTTTTTCAGCGGCCGCGGCTTTCTCTGCTGCTTCACCGTACAGACGTGCTTTTGGTTGAGACTTGGTGATCTTAACGTCGCTGTAATCGATGGTTGGTGCTGCATCTTCATTGAAGAAAGAGAGTGAGTGTTTTAGGAAGTTCACGTCATCACGCTCTGTGCAGTTGTCGTCTAGACGTTGGTGTGCACCGCGAGATTCTTTACGAAGGATCGCTGAGTGAACCATCGCTTCTGCGACTTCTAGGCCGTAACCGACTTCGATAGCGTAAAGTAGGTCAGTGTTGAACACCTTGCCTTTGTCTTTGATGCTGATCTTCTTGTAGCGCGCTTTCAGTTCAGTGATCTTGTTGATGGTCTCTTGCATCAAGTCTTCTTGACGGTAGATACCACAACCCGCTTCCATGGTGTGACCCATTTCAGTACGGATATCTGCCCAGTTTTCGTCGCCTTCTTGGTTCATTAGCGCAGCGATGCGATCTTCAACCGCTTTTACTTGCTTAGCGATAGACTCTTCATTCCAGTCTTTGAACTCTGCTGCGCGTTTCACAGCGTGTTCACCGGCAACGCGGCCAAATACTACGAACTCAGCCAGAGAGTTTGAACCTAGGCGGTTTGCACCGTGTAGGCCAACCGACGCACATTCGCCCACCGCGAATAGGCCTTTGATGCGAGTTTCACAAGTACCGTTAGTTTCGATACCACCCATGGTGTAGTGAACAGTCGGACGAATTGGGATTGGCTCTTTTGCTGGATCGACGTTTACGTAGGCTTTTGCCAGCTCACAGATGAACGGTAGACGCTCTTGCAGGTACTCTTCACCAAGGTGGCGAAGGTCAAGGTGTACTACATCACCAAGCGGGTGCTTGATGGTGTTGCCTTTTTGCTGCTCGTGCCAGAATGCTTGAGAAACTTTGTCGCGAGGACCCAGTTCCATGTATTTGTTCTTCGGCTCGCCCACTGGAGTTTCAGGGCCCATGCCGTAATCTTGTAGGTAACGGTAGCCGTTCTTGTTGACGATGATACCGCCTTCACCACGACAACCTTCGGTCATCAAGATACCCGTGCCCGGTAGGCCTGTTGGGTGGTATTGAACAAACTCCATGTCACGTAGTGGCACACCGTGGCGATAAGCCATTGCCATACCGTCACCGGTCACGATGCCACCGTTAGTATTACAGTGATAAACACGACCTGCGCCACCGGTTGCTAGAACAACCGATTTTGCTTTGATGGTAACAAGCTCACCTTCAGACATATGAATCGCGATAAGGCCTTGTACTTCACCTTCTTCAGCGCTGTCTTTGCTTTCCACAAGAAGGTCCACCACAAAGTACTCGTCAAATCGTTTGATTTGGTCGTACTTCATCGAAGTCTGGAACAGAGTATGAAGCATGTGGAAGCCAGTTTTATCCGCTGCGAACCACGTTCTTTCTACCTTCATACCGCCGAATCGGCGTACGTTTACTTCACCGTTTTCTTTACGACTCCATGGGCAGCCCCATTGTTCCATTTGGATCATTTCGCGAGTCGCGTTTTCAACAAAGTATTCAACAACATCCTGTTCACATAGCCAGTCGCCACCGCCAACCGTATCGTTGAAGTGGTTATCTAGGCTATCTTCGTCTTTAATTACCGCTGCTGAACCGCCTTCTGCTGCTACCGTGTGCGAACGCATTGGGTAAACTTTAGAAATCAGTGCTACTTCCAAATCAGGATTCGCTTCAGCTGCTGCAATAGCTGTACGAAGACCAGCGCCGCCTGCGCCGATGACTGCGATATCTGTGGTAATTGTCTTCACAGTTATTCTCCAGTGTGATGCGGAGTATTCCGCTTGTTATTATAAAAAGCCTATTTAGAGAGCAGTAAACGGCATCAACCGATTATCACCTCTAAGCCTTAAGTGGTAGGTTCAGTGTAAGAGAGGGTGTAATTTCAAATATTGATTTAATTAGGTTTTTGCTTCGGTAATGCATGTGGAGGCATAGAAATTCTAGGTTATGTGATGCTAATCACAGCAAGAGTTTGTTCGTTGCGAAAAGTTAAGAAACGTGTCGATAAATGTATCGATATTGAGTGCATTGTTGTTGATGTTGTTAATTGCTATTGACGCTAATTATCAATCTCAGTGTGGTAGGTCGAGTTTAAGAAGAGATGATTTTTGGCTAAACAAACGGTATCTTTCGATCCAGTTATTTCAGTGAGTAATTCTAAAATCATGAACCAAGCTAACTGGCAGCCAGCTGCGCCGATCAAGCAGTTAAAACAACGTGCTTTACTGATTCGTCAGATCCGCGATTTCTTTTTTGAGCGTGATGTGTTGGAGGTGGATACCCCAGCCATGAGCCATGCCACTGTGACAGATGTGCACTTACATACTTTCAAAACTGAGTTTGTAGGGCCAGGGTATGCGGGTGGGCAAAAGCTGTTCTTCATGACCAGCCCTGAGTTCCATATGAAACGTCTTTTGGCGGCAGGAAGCGGCTGTATTTATCAGATAGCTAAGGCATTCCGCAACGAAGAGAACGGCCGTTACCATAACCCTGAGTTTATGATGTTGGAGTGGTATCGTGTTGGTTTCGACCACCATCAGTTGATGGATGAGATGGATGACTTGTTGCAGCTGGTGCTGAATTCTCGGGCGGCTGAACGAATGACTTACCAAAACGCGTTTCTTGAAGTGCTGGGTGTGTGTCCATTAGAAGGTTCAATGGAAGCGCTAAAGGTTTGTGCTGGTACATTAGGTTTGAGCGATATTGCTGACCCTGAACAAGACAGGGATACTTTGCTGCAGTTACTGTTTAGCATTGGTGTAGAACCTAAAATTGGTCAAACTGTGCCAGCATTCGTTTATGATTTCCCTGCGTCTCAAGCGGCACTGGCTAAGATTAATCTAAACGACTCGCGAGTGGCTGACCGTTTTGAGGTGTACTTCAAAGGTATCGAGTTGGCAAATGGCTTTCATGAGTTAGATAACCCGCAAGAGCAGTTGCAGCGCTTTGAAGATGACAATGCTAAGCGTATCGATATGGGCTTATCGCCTCAACCGATTGACCATCTCTTGATTGAGGCATTAAAAGCGGGTTTGCCTGATTGTGCGGGTGTTGCATTGGGTATCGATAGGCTAATCATGTTGGCTTTAGGTTACGACCATATCGATGACGTGACCGCTTTCCCATTCCCACGTTCTTAATGTTAGTTAGCTAGTAGAAGTTAGCGAGCAGATCGACTAGCTGACAAGAATACCAGTGCCAACGACGGCAACAATGGCACCGATCCAAGCATAGGCGTTTGGTCTCTGCTTGGTGTACAGCCATAGAATTGGCAGCAACATGATAGGTGTGGTTGAAGAGAGTAGAGCAACCATGCCGACATTTCCTTCTTGCAGTGCATACAAGATCAGCGTCATTCCTACCGCCATTGCAAGAAAGCCGTTCACTGCGGTAATCGCGAATATTTGACCATTCATTGGGTTGATTGCGCGTGAAAGTTTGGCGCCCGTTAAACGAAATGCGGAGTGAGCAACAAAGGCGGTGATCATTCGAATCGCAGAGGCAGCTACCGGGTCGATGCTAGTTTGCATCACGGGCTTTGCGATGATCCCCCCCAATGCTTGGCAGATAGCCGCCGTGATTCCGAGAGCGACACCAATCCACACGGTGCCCTTGATGGTTTCAAGTTGGTTATTAGCTTGGCCTCGACGACCAAAGAATATCGCGGTTAATACGCCACTGAAAACCAAGGCCGAGCCAATAAGCTCGCCCGAGGTCATGCTCTCACTAAACAGGAAGTAACCGAGAATCGCAGAGAACACGGCGTGACAAGAGAACAGCAAGCCAGCTTGGCGCGGGCCCATTCGGTTCAAACAGGCAAATAGGGCAGTATCACCAATGAAGATGCCAATCAGGCCAGACAGCATCATCGGCGTGATTAGCTCTGTTTCGACGGTTGTCCAGCCACCAGTAAACCAAGCCATGCTTGATAAGATGACCGCAGTGCAGCCCATGCGCCATCGGCTATAGGCAAAAGAACCTAAGTGTTGAGCAGGCTTTACGGACATTAGGCTTGCGATAGCCCAAAGAAAAGCAGCGGCGAGAGCCAACCATTCAAAACCCATCGATTAACAGTCCTTCTGTCTGGGATAAATTAGCTCATCAATATGCATCAAACCGAACTGAGAACAAAGTGATTCTTAACAAAAGAATCATGAAGGTTTACAGCTCGGCTTAGCTTGATGTGATTAATTACGCGTTACACTTTAAAGCGCTCCACATCTCTACGCATCGACTCAGCAGCGCTACTCATTTCATTTGAGCTATTGCGGCTGCTTTCCGCTTGTTGGGCTAGGTCGTCAGAGGCATCTTTGATTCCTTGTGTATTACGACTGATGTCTTCGCTCACTGCTCGTTGTTCTTCGGCTGCACTCGCTATTTGTAGAGCCATGTCGTTGATTTCACTGATGGCTTGGGTGATTTTAGACAGGCTGTCGTGTGCTTGTTCTGCGAAGCCAACACTGTTTTCTGCCAGTTGAGTGCTGGTGGTCATGCTTTCTACGGCATGTTCGGTATTCTTCTGCAGGGTATCAATCATCACGCGGATCTCTTCCGTCGAGCCATGCGTTCTTTGGCTGAGCACTCGCACTTCATCGGCGACAACCGCAAACCCACGACCTTGTTCACCAGCACGAGCTGCTTCAATGGCAGCATTTAATGCCAGCAGGTTAGTTTGCTCGGCGATGCCTTGAATGGTGGATAAGATCTGGTTGATGCTTTGCGCGTTGTTTTCCAGTTCTCGGATCACATTGGCAGCGTCTTCCACTTGGCTCGCAAGGCGAGTGATGGCATCGCGGTTCTGTTGAATCACTTCTTGGCCGTCATTACACGCGGTTGCAGAGGCTTGAGAAGCGGATGCGGTTAATTCTGCATGGCTCGCTACTTCGGCTGCGGTAGCCGACATCTCATGAATTGCAGTCGCAATCTGGTTGATATCGTTTTGTTGATTCTCCACTCGAATAGAGGATTGCGTTGCCAGTTGGTTGGCTTTTTCGGCGTGGTTGTTTAAATCGTGGCTGTGCTCAACGACGCCTTTCAGCATGCTCTGCATTTGACTCAAGAATTGGTTTACCAGCTCAGCAAGTTTACCTATCTCATCCATGCGGGTGATATCGATACGTTGAGTAAGGTCACCTCGACCTTGAGCAAGTTGGGTCAGCGCTTCTGACAAGGTTTGTAATGGGTAAAGCAGTCGGTTGATGACCATGGTGCTAGCGATTGAAATTACGATGTACAGAACAAGTGAGGTTAGTGCGATGAATTGAATCGCATCAGTGACCGCAGAGAACGCTAGCCCTTTATCGATAACAATGCCCAGAGACCAATCGGTATTCGGCACGTTAGCAATGTAAACCAACTTATCTCCCTGACCAGGCCAAGCTAATGTGGTGATGGTTTGGTTCTGAATCAGTTGTGACACTCGGTTTGCGGTCAACTCTGGGTTTAAGCTTGTGAGTGGTTTTTGACTTAACGCTTCATCGCTGTACGCAACGATGTTGTTGTTACCATCCACCAAGAAGGCGAAGCCATCGTTATCCAGTTTCACGTTAAGAACCGTATCGATAATGCTCGTCACGGTTAAGTCCGCAGCCAGTACGCCCTGCTTTTGGCCGCTAAAGGCTTTCGCAAAGCTGATGACGATACTGCCATCGAAATCTTGATACGGTTCAGTAATGATAAGATCGGATGCGGTGTTGGCATCCTTGTACCAAGGGCGGGTACGAGGGTCGTAGTCTGCTGGCCAGCTTTCCGTTTTATCACCATAAGCGATCGTACCGTCACTAAAACCCGCATAAACCGATAGGAATTGACCAGCTTGTTTAGTCAATAATAGCTCACGGTCAGAGTTACTGTTATTTGCTATGGTCGGCTCATTGGCCAACATCATATTACTTCGAGTCGAGATCCAATCTGCAATGTAGTTGTTTATCCCTACGCTTACATTCTTCATTTCTTGATTGATCGCGACTTCCGTCTCTTGAGTGAGCTGATTTACTGATATCCAAGCTTGAGCGCCACTCACAGTGGCAATGATAATTGTAATTGCCATTTGGATTTTAAATTTGATTGTGTGTCTCAAGGTGCACTCCTCTTTTTAGACAAAACCTTATTGGTAGCGACGTGCTGAGTGGGGAAATGGGTGTGTCTTTGTTGGCCGAATAGTGTCGTTGTCTGAAGGATAATAAATGTGTTTAATATCAAAAAACTGAATATATCTATTCTGCTTTTTTATAAATAATGAAGTAGAATCACATTTCCACAATTGACTTTAGTATCAGTTATTTACTGCCTATTTAAATGTGGCGCTAAATGTAAATTTAGCGCCCTAGAGAATCAAAAGGGAGGGTTAGCGTCTACTAGGTGATGATAAACAGGGCGAGGTAGACCAACAGCAAGCCGACAAGACCCAATATGATCCCCATCTTCGCCATGTCTTTGCTTTCGATAAGCCCGGTTGAGTAAGCCAGTGAATTAGGTGGCGTTGATACGGGAAGAATCATGCCGAGTGATGCTGAGAAGGCAACCACAACCAATAATCCTTGTAAGCCACCAATCGTTGCCAAGCTCTCCATTGAAGCGCCAATCGCAGCGGCTATTGGCATTAGTAAGTTGGCCGTAGCGGTGTTCGACATGAAGTTTGCCATTAACCAACACACGATGGATAGCGTGATGACTACAGCTGCAGGGGACAGCGACTCATAGTCTATCGCGTGTGCTAATGCAGAGGCCAAGCCTGTTTTATCTAAGCCGATACCAATCGCAATACCACCGGCGACTAGCCACAACACATCCCAGTTGATCAGCTTGAGCTCTTCTTTACCCATGATGCCCGTCAAGGTGAAGACCGCCAGTGGAATGATAGAGACCACATAGGTGTTCATGCCGTGCAGCTTGGTGGTCATCCACAATAAGATGGTGGCGGCAAAGGTGACGTAAACCACGATCGCTCGCCAGCTCTTTCTGAATTGCCCATCGAGTTTAAGCACCATGTTTTTCTGCGTGGAAGGGAAGATTTTCTGAAGAAGGAACCAAGCAATGGTGAGCTGGATGATCACAAAGGGTAAGCCCATCATCATCCAGCTCAGGAAGTCGATGGTGTTTTCACCGGTCAGGTATTGCAGTGCGATGGCATTGGGAGGCGTACCGATTGGTGTTGCGATACCACCAGTATTAGCGGCAATCGGAATACACAATACGAGTGCTTTGATCCCCATATCGCCTTTTGGTGCAGAAGCTAAGATAGGCCCAAGCAGAGCTAGCATCATGACAGTGGTTGCGGTATTCGACATAAACATTGAGAACACGGCGGTGATCAGCATTAAGCCAAGCATGATGAAGCGCGGTTCTGTACCGAATGGTTTCAGCAGCACTCGAGCTAGGTTGTTATCGAGTTCGTACTTAGATGCCGAGATTGCGAGAGCAAAGCCACCCATGAATAGAATGATGATTGGTGATGAAAATGCACCGAATATGTCGGTATATTTAATTAATTCACCGAGATCGTGTCCCGCTGGTGGATTTCGAAATAGGTGCAGACCTTTGTCGGAAATCATCACCAGTTCAAGTGCAATGATCAGTATTGAGGTGGCGAAAACTGGAACGGGTTCAAGTACCCAAAGTAGGGCAGCAAGTAGAAATATCGCTAGCAGGCGGTGTTGAATCAGCGTCAGGTCATCGATAGGTATTGAATCTATTGGCATGAATAACACGCCCAAGGGAATCGCAAAACAAATCAACAGCTTGACCAGAACGCCAACATTGAGTTTAGGCATGTACAAAGACCCTATGAATAAAATATCTTCAAATAGAGTAAGTTATCTGGATTTTTGGTACTTGGAGACGGGTTGGAAAATCAAAAAGTTGTTTAAGGTTTCGGCAACTGTTTTGTTTTTGGTCAATCTTTTATAGCGCTGATTTATGCATTGCTTTTTTAGGTCAGGGCTTAGGGGTATTGGAAGGTTAGAGGGCTGGGTAATAAAAAGGCACGTTATTCATTCAAATAACGTGCCTTGAAAGCTACATGAGTTCGCTCAAATTATTACGCTTGGTCTGTGTTCTCTACTGAATCAACAGCTTCAGTCTCAACGTCTTTACCAGCGATGTGTGCGTAAGGCGTACCAAGAACCGTTTTCTCGCCATTTTGCATCGTGTCGTCGAACTTGATTGCATCTTTTGCAAATAAGTTGATCACGGTAGAGCCAAGTTTAAAGCGGCCCATTTCTTCGCCTTTCTTCAAGATGATTGCTTTGTCACCTTGTGCTGGGTAATCCCACTTGTAAACCGAGTTGCCACGAGGTGGAGTAATCGTGCCAGCCCATACTTGCTCGATGCTACCTACGATAGTTGCGCCAACCAGCACTTGTGCCATTGGGCCAAACTCAGTATCAAAGATACACACTACGCGCTCGTTACGTGCGAATAGGTTTGGAACATTCTCAGCTGTTAATGGGTTAACAGAGAAAAGGTCACCTGGAACGTAGATCATCTGACGCAGCGTACCGTCACATGGCATGTGTACGCGGTGGTAATCACTTGGAGATAGGTAAAGCGTTGCGAATTCACCGTCTTTAAACTCTTCAGCAAGACCGGCATCACCACCTAGCAGCTCACGTGCAGAGTAGTCGTGGCCCTTCGCCTGAATCAGTTGGCCGTCAGTAATTGGGCCAAATTGGCTTACGCGAGCGTCTGCTGGGTGAACGATAACAGAGTCGCCTTCAGCGATAGGGCGCATGCCGTCTTTCAATTCACGTACGAAGAATTCATTGAATGTTTTAAAGTGTTTTGGGTCGCTATGTAGCGCTTCATCCATGTTCACTTTGTATTGTTTGATGAACCAATTGATGATCGCTGTCGTTAAGCCGCCCGCTTTAGCAGACGCCAGTTTGCCGACTAGACGAGTTAGTCCATGTTGTGGAATCCAGTACTGCAATCCAACTTTAATCTTATCCATTGTATTAATTTTCCAATGCTATGTGTTTTTCAATTCAATCTGTCGATGACGCTTTAGGGCGCGAGATGTTACTTAAATTCGCGCCAATTGTCAGTAACTGCACATATTTGTTCACAAAAACGCGATTAAAGATCTGCTTTTTTGTTTCGTGAATACTGACGATTGTCTTTGTTGTTGACCATGCTCTCAATGATGCGGTGGTAGTTGTCGAAGCGCAGTCGACTGATCTTCCCATCCTCAACGGCTTCACGCAGGATGCATCCTGGATCATCATTGTGCTTACAATCGCGGAACTTACAGCCGCCAAGGTAAGGTTTGAACTCGACGAAAGCTTCGGTGATTTCATCGGCTTCTAAGTGCCATAGGCCAAATTCACGAACTCCAGGTGAATCGATTAGGTCACCACCTGAAGGGAAGTGGTACAAGCGAGCTGCTGTAGTGGTGTGCTGACCAAGGCCTGAGTTTTCAGAAACTTCACCTTCTTCGATGTCGAGTGTCGGCATTAGCGCATTCACTAGGCTGGACTTACCTACACCAGATTGGCCAACAAAGATGTTGATACGGCCTTTAAGTTCAGCTTCTAGCTCTTTAATGCCGTAGCCAGACTCTTTACTCACGAACATCACCTTGTAGCCGATCTCTTCGTAAATTTTCAGTGTCTCTTGGTACTCAGCAATTTGCTCTTCAGTCAGTAGGTCGACCTTGTTGAGTACAACAAGCGGTGCGATTTTTACTGTTTCTGAAGCAATTAAGTAACGGTCGATAATATTAAGCGATAGCTCTGGAAGTACAGCAGACACGATAACCATCTGGTCTACGTTAGCCGCAACCGGTTTTAGGCCGTCGTAGTAATCTGGGCGAGTCAGCATTGAGGTTCTTGGTTCAACCGCTTCCACAACACCTGAAATACCAGCCATCGACTCTAAGCCTGCACGCCAAGTCACTCGGTCACCAGAAACTAAAGTCTCGATACTACGGCGTAAGTTACAACGATGAACTTCGTTTGTTTCAAGATCTTCGATATCAGCATGTTGACCAAAGCGTGTAATCACGAGTCCGCTTTTGGTGCCACCAAGCATGTTCTCATCCCACTGGATAGAATCTTCTTTCTTGAGTCGCTTGTTCTGGTTGCTACGTACTCGACGTACCTGACCTTTAGTTAACTTCTTTTTTTTAGCCACAATTTTTCACTTAACACATCTAACTTGATGATTGGGAACTCAAACTGGTGTTGCTGGTGCCATTTGATTTCGATGGTCCTAAAGCTAGTTTGAGTATAGTTATTTGGGTATAGTACCTCTTTTAAACATAAACAAATAGGCGACGCCTTATGTCCTTTAGCGATCAGAACCTAATTTGGGTAGATCTAGAGATGACGGGACTGGATCCTGAAACTCATAAAATCATTGAAATTGCGACTATCGTGACTGATAGTGAGCTTAACATCCTTGCTGAAGGACCTGTTTTGGCTATTCACCAACCTCAGAGTGAATTAGACAAGATGGACGAGTGGTGTACAACGACGCACACTGGCAGCGGGCTAGTGAAGCGTATTCAAGAAAGCACCATCACTGAGCAAGACGCTATCGAACAGACGATCGCGTTTCTTGAAAAGTGGGTACCAAAAGGTAAATCGCCGATTTGTGGTAACAGCATTGGCCAAGACCGCCGCTTCCTATACAAGCACATGCCTGAATTAGAAGAGTACTTCCACTACCGCTATGTAGATGTCAGTACGCTTAAAGAGCTAGCTCGTCGTTGGAAACCTGAAGTATTAGATGGTTTTTCTAAGTCAGGAAGTCACTTAGCATTAGACGATATTCGCGAGTCAATTGCCGAACTGCAATACTACCGAAAAACAATTATTAACATCTAGCCGGATAAACTGATCACGTTTGTCTAACTTTTCAGGGACATAAGAGCCAATTTTTTTGCAAATCTGTGTGCTTTTACAGCAGTTGAATAAAAAGTTTCGTAATTTTGCATTAAGGACTTGCATCACAAAAAAATGCTCTTATAATTCGCAGCCCTGAACGGCGAAAGACGTTTTCAGAATGCGACACTAGCTCAGCTGGTAGAGCGCAACCTTGCCAAGGTTGAGGTCACGAGTTCGAACCTCGTGTGTCGCTCCAATTTGTAGATTATGGCGAAAGCGGTAATCAGAAGGTGAAAGACCTTTCTATGCGATACTAGCTCAGTTGGTAGAGCGCAACCTTGCCAAGGTTGAGGTCATCGGTTCGAACCCGATGTATCGCTCCAAATTCGCCTTTTAAAGGCAAGACTCATTGACTTAAACAATGCATCCGGACGCGGGATGGAGCAGCTTGGTAGCTCGTCGGGCTCATAACCCGAAGGTCGTCGGTTCAAATCCGGCTCCCGCAACCACATTACAGTTAAACGCGACAGCGGTTAACTCATGCGATACTAGCTCAGTTGGTAGAGCGCAACCTTGCCAAGGTTGAGGTCATCGG